>CAZAIS010000278.1:0-4238 GCA_964485255.1 uncultured Acidimicrobiales bacterium
GGGCGCCGACCCGGCCGTCGTCGCCGCCGCGGCGCTGCGCGGCCTGGAGCGCGACAGGCCGATAGTCATCGTCCCCTGGAGCCACCACGGGTACCTCTGGGACCTGCACCGGCTTTCGCCACGGCTTTATCACGGGGTAATGAGTCTCGGCCTGCGCTTCGGTGTATTCCACAAGATGATGGGCATCAGGCGTTAGGGCCTGGGGTCCGAGCCACCCGGACCCGTCATCCTCCGAAAGGCCCCGCACACGGGTCGCGTGCCCGGGTTCAGATAGAGAGTGGGCACCTCCGTAATGGACACGTCCGTTGTGAGCACCTCCATAGTGGATACCTCCTATGCATGCTTTCTGCGCCTGCCCGGGCGCGGGCACCGGTCATGGTAAGATTAACCGGCAGGTGCGCTTTTCCCGGAACATTATCGGAAGGCCGTGATTCTATACCGTGACAGGCCGCACCACCGCAGGTAGCGTCGAGAGCGAAAGGAGAAATGGAATGGCGAAAGAGGGAGTAATCGTATACCTGGGAACCTACGACTCGGCCGAGGACGCGAAGGCCGACTTCGCGGATTTCCGGGAAGCTTACAAGGAAGGCTTCATCGGCCTCTACGACGCCGGGATCCTCGAAAAGACGCCCGACGGCAAGGTCCACCTGACCAAGTGGGAGAAACCGACGCAGGTCGGGGCTCTTGCCGGTGCCACCGTGGGCGTGCTCGTCGGCATACTTTTTCCGCCGGCTCTCATCGGGGAAGCCGTAGTGATCGGGGCCGCCGGAGGGCTGATAGGCCACTTCTGGAAGGGCATGTCTCGCGGCGACGTCAAGGAGCTGGGCGAGCTGCTGGACGCCGGACAGGCAGCGCTCCTGTTCGTAGGCGATTCCAAGGTGGAAGCCGAGATGGAGAAGGTTTTCAAGCGCGCCGAGAAGAAGCTCGCCAAGGAGCTGGGCCTCAAGGCCAAGGAACTGGACGCGATTCTCGAGGAAGCCGCCGAATAGACCATTCGATCCGGGTGGTCACAACCCGGTTTTGCTACGTCAAGCGGAGGGGCGCCCATGGTGGGCGCCCCCCGTCTTTTCTACCCGCGGCGCGGTCTCCCGCCGGCTAGCCGTACTGGGCTTCGATTTCCTCGCTGAACTTGTCCACCACGACCCGCCTCTTGAGCTTCAGGGTCTGCGTGAGCATGCCGTTCTCCAGCGAGAAGTCCTCCCTCAGGAACACGAACTTACGTGGTATCTCGTAGTTGGCGTAGTTGCCCTCGAGCACCTCGCAGATCCTGCCCTGGATCATCTCGCGCACCGACTCGTCGGCCACGAGCCTATCGGGGTCCTTCGGCAGACCGCTCTTCTCGGCGTGCTTCTCGAGGACCTCGAAGTCCGGTACCACCAGGCAGATGTTGAAATCCCGGCCTTCCCCGTAAATCATGGCGTTGGCCACGAACGGGATCAGCTTCAACTCCTCCTCGATGGAGCTCGGGAAGATGTATTTGCCGTTGAGCAGCTTGTACTGCTCCTTGATCCTCCCCGTCACCTTCAGGAAGCCCTCGTCGTCGAGCTTGCCGCGGTCACCGGTGCGGAACCCGCCGTCCTCGGTCATCACCGCCGCGGTCGCCTCCGGCTTGTTGTGATAGCCCTTCATGACGTTCGGACCGTATACGATTATCTCTCCGTCATCGGCGTCGGGATCGACCACCGATCTGTCGATCTCGATTCTCACGTTGGGGATCGCCGCCCCCACCGTGCCGATCTTGTTCTTGCCCGGCCGGTTCATGGTAACGGCGGGGGACGTCTCGGTAAGCCCGTAACAGTCATAGGTCGGGATGCCGAGGTCCGAGAAGAAATAGGCGATGTCCGGGTTCATCATCGCGCTGCCGGTGACGGCGCCCACGAGCCTTCCCCCGAACTTATCGCGTATCTTCTTGAAAACGATCGCGTCGGCGATCTTGTATTTCAGGTCCACCGAGAAGCTGGACCCGCCCTGCGCGGCGAGTTCTCGCTTCTTCTTCGCCGCCTCGATCCCCATGACGAAGAGCTTGCGGGGCAGGCCCCCCTCCTCATCCATCTTGGTCCAGAGCCCGTCATATACCCTGTTGAAGATTCGCGGTACTGCTATCAGGAACGTCGGCTGCGCTTTACCCAGGTCCTCCACTATGGTCTGGACGCTGCCCACAAAAGCTATCGATCCGCCGATGTTGATGAAGTTGAACAGGTCCGCGGTGATGCCGTAGGAGTGCGCCCAGGGAAGGATTGACAGGCTGCGGTCTGATGGATTGAGGTCGGGGAAACAAGCACCGGCGTCCACGGTGTTCGAGCTGAAGTTACCGTGCGACAGGAGAACCCCCTTGGGCTCGCCCGTGGTCCCGGACGTGTAGATCAGGACCGCGATGTCATCCTTGTCGGGCGTGATCGAGGGCACGGGCTTCTCGCGGCCTTTCTCCTCCAACCCCGCCATGGTGTCGGGCCCTTTGCCTTCTATCAGGATTATCTTCTCGAGCCCCGGAACACTGTCGCGGAAGCCTTTGACCTTCTCCAGTATCTCCGCCCTTGAGACAAACAGCAGCTTTATGCCGCTGTCGGATATGATGTACTGCCATATGCTGGTGAGCTCGGCCTCGTACATGGGAATGAACCGCGCGCCCAGGCCGAAGGTCGCGAATGCCGCAATGGCCCACTCGGTCCGGTTGTTGGCGATCAGCCCGACACAGTCGCCTTTACCGATACCCTCGGCCGCCAGCCCCGCCCTCAAGTCGTCGACCCGGCGGCTCACCTCGTTGTAGGTGACCCACTTGTAATCACCGGACTCGTTCTTGGTGCCGAACAGCTTGTTGGGCCCGTTGCGCGCGACGCTCCACTCAAATAGATCGACGAGGTTCTCCGGCCTGTCTTTCTGTGACATGGTACCCCTCCCCTGGTCCGTGGTACGCTTCCCATAGCCCTCGGCCTGAGCCGGGCACGGGTTTATTCTACACCCGCGAACACATATAGCTGAATACCGCCGTAGGACAACCGGTGCGGGAGCTCCCGCCACCGAGTGGCGATGCGTCTCGGGAATATCCGGCGCGGCCAGATTAGAACACGGAGGAGATCGAAATGCCGGACACCAGGAAGTTCGAGAGTGGTGACGCTTGGGTCGAGATCGACATCGAGGCCTGCACCGGCGTGTCGGATTGCGTAGACATCTGCCCGGCCGACGTTTACGAGGTCGAAGGCGGCAAGGTCAAGGCCGACAACATCGGTGAGTGCTTGGAGTGCGGTGCCTGTGAAGGTGTCTGCCCCAGCGATGCTATCCTGAATCACTGGGCTTGGTGAGCCCGGCGCGAGGCGGCCGGCATTATTCATGATCTGTTGAGAATCCGGCGGGACACGTCATTCGAAGTCGGTCATTGTTCGATGTCAGGACCTGTTCTGGGAAACCGCGCCGGTCGGTGACCCCTTCGCTGGTTCTCGTACAGCAAGGCCCACTTGGCGTGGTTTCTGATTCGGGGTGGTTGGTGGGCCCAGCTGGACTCGAACCAGCGACACGCGGATTATGAGTCCGCTGCTCTGCCAACTGAGCTATGGGCCCGTATCTCGAGGTCGATTGCCAGAATATTGTAACCGTTTGGGCGCCTTTGCGAAAATGCGGCGCATCCCGGGGGAGCGACGGACTTCCCGGCGGGCCGCTCAGGCCCTTGGGATCTCGAAGTGGAAGGATGAACCGCCGCCTTCGATGCTCTCGAGCCATATCCTTCCGTGATGAGCTTCCACGAGGCCTCTGCTTATGGCGAGGCCAAGCCCTGCGCCCCGTTCTTGCACGTCTGTCGATCGGTGGAGGCGCGAGAATTTCTTGAAGACTTCGGCCTGGTACTCTTCCGGGATCCCACGGCCGGTGTCCGTGACGGTGAACAAGAGATCGTCGCGGTCACGCGCAACTTTCAGTTCGACCGAGCCGCTGTCGGTGAACTTGACGGCATTGTTCAGCAGGTTGTTCAGGACCTGGCGCACTCGCGTGGGGTCGCAGAGGATGTGTTCAGGCAATGTCGCGTCGATGGCGTGATTGAATTCCAGGCCTTTGCCTTCCGCATGCACACGATGCAGTTCCGTGACGTCCTGGACCAGCATCGCCACATTTGTCGATATCGGCTTCAGTTCCATGCTGCCGGCTTCGATCTTGGCGAGGTCGAGGATTTCATTCACCAGTTCGAGCAGGTGCTTGCCGCTCTGGTGGATGGTGTCGGCCCAGGCGCGTTGCTCCTCGCTGGCGGCGTC
>CAZAIS010000279.1:0-4232 GCA_964485255.1 uncultured Acidimicrobiales bacterium
CTCGCGCCCCGACGGTTCCCGAAGCGCCCCCGAGGGCTTCGCGGACGCCCTGAGGCCGGGTGGTGGAGCCGGGGCGCCCGCCGGGGACGGCCGGGAGCCCCTGCTGGGGGTCCTGGGCATATTTCACACAAACGGGGGCCGGCTCTCTCCGGCGGAGGAGTTCAGGATCGGCTGTTTCGCCAGGAGGGTCGCGGAACACATCGAAGGGGATCTCCGCACCCGCAACAGGGTGCTCTAACGCGGTGCTCTAACGCGCGCGCGCCATTATTCTCCGCAGGTTAGCCTTTGTGGTTGATTTAGCACTCGCGGCCCGATATCAGAATCTTTTCATCAGGGAATTCATGCCCTGATGGGTGCTGACGCGCTGTGCCCGTTCGTGCGATGACGACAAGGAGACGGGATGGCTCTCACGGAGCCTATGAGCCCCACGGCCGCCCGGGAGCTCCCCCCACCGCCGGCAGCAGGCGGCGAGGCGGAGAAGCTCCTGGGGAGACTGCTGGATTTCGCCAGCTTTGATTTCGGCTGCCTTTTCCTGGAGGACGACAAGGGCGGCGTCCTGCGCCTCGAGGGATCGCTGGAGGCCGATGGGCTCCCCAGGGACGCGTCCGGCTGGGCCATAAGCGGAAGGAGCCTCGCCGAGGGCGCGGGGGACGGGCTCGACGGGGACCCCGACATCGGGCACAGGCTGTGCGAGATGGGCCTCGGGTTCGCCACGTGGCGCCTGCTCGATGTCGCCGAAGGGAGCCGCGCGCTCGTGCTGATGGCCGACGCGGTGTACGACAGGAGGGCCGAAAGGAACGCGAGCGACCTGGACGGCCCCCTGAGAGAGATCGCCCTATGCCTCGGGAGCCTGCTCGCGGCGCGCAGGGAGCGCAGGAGGCTCAACCAGTTGAAGGCCCTGCTCGACATCTCCCGGGCCGTTGCGGAGACGTACGACGTCTCTGTGCTCATGGAGAAGACGCTCACGAGCATCAACCACAGCTTCGGCGCCTCCCTGAGCCACGTCCTGGTCTTCAACGAGAAGGAGGAGCTCAAGAGCGTGATCCTGGAGATAGGCGGGCGCCTCGAGCAACTGGACGTCGGCATGAGGGACGAGTTGATCTCCAGGTCCCGGCAGAAGGGTTTTCAGGCGATGTCCCATACGCTGGGCGAGGTCTCGTACGCCAGGCTGCTGGGCAGCAAGAGCCCGTTGATCGGAATACCCGTGCGGGTGGAGGGGAGGACTCTCGCCGTCCTCAAGTGCAAGCTCGCCGAGTACTTGAGCATAGACGAGATCGACACGGAATTCCTGAAATCCCTTGCCAACCAGCTTGCCGCGGGCCTCAAGAACATCGCCAACCACGCGCAGCTCCAGGAGATGAACAGTGACCTGGCCCTCTTGAACAGGGTTGCCCATAACCTCAACTCCATGGTTAGCGAGGGCGAGACGCTCGCGTACATCGGCGAGACCTGCAGGGAGCTTTTCAACGCGAACACGGTCTTTTTCGGGCGGATGGCCGAGGGCTTCACCACCTGGGAGAGGATAGCGGGGACCGACGCGCCGGAGAAAATCGAAGGACCCGGGCAAACGGCCTCGATGAACGGCGAGTGCGTCTACCTCGCCGGCCCCGAGCTCGACAGGATGGGGCTCGCCGGCGCGGCGGTGGCGGCGCGCGTCGGGCAGGACGAAGAGACGATAGGGTACCTGCTGGTCGCGTGCTCGAGGGACGAAGACCTGGAGCTCGAGACCGCCTCCCGCATCCTCGCGCCGGTGGCCGGGTACCTCTACGCCGCCCTGAAGAGGGTTGGTTACTACACGCTGGCGTTCACGGAGAAGGCGAAGCTCCAGGCGGTATTCGACGCCATGCCGGACGCGGTCATGGTCGTTGACGGGGAAGGCCGCTTCGTCACCGTCAACGCCCAGGCCGAGAGGATATTCGGCCTCGACGGCGAGGCCGTCGCGGGAATGCCGGTCAGGGACACGCTGGGTCTCGAGGAGCTGGAGGATTTCGTGGCCGCCGGGGACGGCCCGCCGGACGGAGAGAGGGAGATGATCGTGCCGGTCCGCCCGCCCAGGCACACCCGGGCGTATCTCGCCGGGGTGAGCCGGCCCGACGGGGCCAGCCTTGGCAAGGTGGCGGTTCTCAGGGACGTAACGATCGAGAAGCAGCTCGAGAACATGAAAAACGAATTCCTGGCCTGCGTCTCGCACGAGCTGAATACCCCGCTCACGCTCGTGCTGGCGAGCTCCGAGACGCTCTGCGGCAACTGGGACAGGATGCCGGAGGAGACGAAGCTGGAGCTCCTTGGGTCCATCGCCAGCGGATCGGCGAGGCTGAACCAGTTGATAAAGACGATACTCGCGATAACCGACGAGGAGCGAGGACGCTCGGCCGGGAGAATGTCCCGCAGGGACGTCGGAAGGCTGCTTGCCGAGGCGGTGGAGACCTGCAGGGCCTCGGACCCGGAGCACCGTTACGTCCTTGAGTTGGCGGGCCCGTGCGAGGCGAGGGTCGACGAGGCGAGGATGAAGGAAGCCCTGATGTGCATCCTCGACAACGCGCGCAAGTTCTCCGGGGCGGGTACCACGATACGCGCGAGCGTAAGGTCCGACGGCGGCGAGGGCCGTATTGAAATAGCCGACGAGGGAGTCGGGATCTCACCCTGGCACCTGGGCGGCATCTTCGAGAAATTCACGCAGGTGGACGCCGGCGACACGAGGCGGGCGAACGGAGCGGGCAACGGCCTGTACCTGGCGAGGGAGATAGTCAGACGGCACGACGGAGAGATAAGAGTGGCGAGCGAACCGGGGAAGGGGACGCGCTTCGAGATAGTGCTGCCCGCCGGGCCCGGGCCGTCGGGAAAGGGGTTGAGTGATCGATGATCAGGGGGCTTTACAGCTCATACACCGGCATGAACGCGATGCTGATGCTCCAGGACGTCATGGCCAACAACATCGCGAACGCCAACACGGCCGGCTTCAAGGAGGACTTCGCGGTACTGCAGGCCTTCCCGGCCCAGGAGGTCTTCCGGGTCGAGACACAAGCGGCGCCCGGCGAGGCCGTCGCGGTGGGACCCTCGAGCGGCGGCGTCCTGGTCGGACAGGTGTACACGGACTACGCACAGGGCTCCTTGCGCGAGACGGGCAGCGCTACCGACCTGGCGCTGGAGGGCGAGGGCTTCTTCGAGGTGATCGGGCCCGGGAGGACCGGCTATACGAGGGCCGGCAACTTCAGGGTCGATTCCTCGGGGCGGCTCACGACCGCGACGGGATACCTGGTGTCGGGCAGGGACGGCAACCCCATCGAGGTGGGCAGCGGGAAGTTCGTCGTTGACGAGCAGGGGCGCGTGCTCGTAGGCGGGAAGGAAAAGGGCGCCATCCGGGTCGTGACATTCCCGGCGCAGGCGCGGCTCATCAAGACCGGTGACGGAGTCTACACGTGCGCGGCGCCTCCGGCCGAGGCGGCGGGCTGCAAGATTTCCCAGGGCTTCCTGGAACAGGCGAACGTGGACGTAATCCGGCAGATGGTCTCCATGATGGAGAGCTTCAGGGCTTACGAGAGCGGGCAGAGGCTCATAAAGGCGCAGGACGCCACGCTCGAGAGAGCGGTAAACCAGGTTGGAAAGACGTAGGGGGAAGGAAATGCTTCAAGCACTCCACAGCGCGGCGTCAGGGATGATAGCCCAGCAGTTATGCATGGACGTTACGGCCGAGAACCTGGCGAACATATCGACCAGCGGCTTCAAATCATCGAGCGCCGAGTTCGCGGACCTGCTTTACGCGCAGAGGGCGGTGCCCAACGGGCAGATCTCGATCGGCACCGGATCGCGGCTGATAGACGTCAGGAGGGATTTCGCGCAGGGCCTCCTGGAGCAGACGGGCAACGCGTACAGCGTGGCCATCGAAGGCGACGGCTTCCTCCAGGTGAAGCTGGCGGACGGCGGCACCGGCTACACGCGGTGCGGAAACCTGGGGGTGGACGCGGGCGGCAGGGTGAAGGTGAACGGGCGCTATTACCTCGAGCCCCCCGTCACGCTCCCCAAGGGCGCAACGGGTGTGACCATCGAGGAAGACGGGCGCGTGATAGCCACGCTGGAGGGGGGCAAGACGAAGGAGGCAGGCCGCATTACCCTAACCTCTTTCACCAACCCGAACGGCCTCATAGCTTTAGGCGACGGGGTCTTCGTGGCGGGCCCGACCGCCGGTACCGCGACGACCGACCGGCCCGGCAAGAGCGGGCTCGGGGGGATCA
>CAZAIS010000280.1:0-4226 GCA_964485255.1 uncultured Acidimicrobiales bacterium
TATTGTATTCGCCCGCGAAAGGCCTCTCGGTGCCCTTTCTAAGGATCACCCGCTCTTCCTCGGGAGTCAGCTCGTTCAGTTTCATATATAGACGACCTCCATAGTTGTCTTCTGCCTCTAACTATAGGAGGTTCGCCTCGCGCCACACATGAGGTTAATCAACCGCGACTTCGAGGAAGGTCACCTCGAACGGAAGCCCTTCAACGCCCCTGGTCTCCCGCTCGATGAATCCGAGTCCCCGGTACCATTCGATGAGACGCGCGTTGCCGGCGATCGTCCCGATGGATACGGTACCGCCTCCGCGGTCGCGCACGTAACCAAGCACGAACGCCACAAGCTCGCCGGCGCGCCCCCGGTGCCTGAACCGGGGGAGTACCCCCAGCCGCTCCAGGTAGTAGAGGTCCGGGCCCGCTTTCTCGATCGCTACGAAACCGGTCTGTTCCGTTCCCTCGAACATCCCGAAGTACCGCTTCCCCTTCTTCCTCGCGGCGCGCAGCTTCGCGGCGGTCTCGAAAGCCGGGCTGGTGGGACAGTTCTGCTCGTTCAGGCCGAACTCATCGGCGACGTCACGGAACGATTCCCGTACGACCCGGGCGCTCCCCTCGAGGGAGTCGTCCGTTGAAATCGACCTAATGACCCAGTCGCTCAAATGATCTCCACGGACCGCTCTCCGGGCGAGGCGAGACCCAATCCGGCGACCAGCTTGTAGGTGGGGCAGTAGGCGGCTTTCCAGGGGTCACGGGCGTACCTGACGCAGTCGATGCAGCAGAACTTGATGAGGAGGCCCTGGAAGAGCAGCGCGGCCAGGCCGTAGAGCGACAGGGCCTTGAAGTCTCTCCGGGCCGCGATGGCGGGCAGGAGGTTGAAGACGCCCAGCGTGGCGCCTTCGGCGAAGTACCCGGCGGCGTTGAAAGGCTTGTCCTGCTTCTTGAAAAATTTCGCCGCGTACCTTCCGCCGTAGTAAAAGTCGCAGGGCTTGCCGTAGTTCTCGCAGCGGGCGCAGATGAAGTACTTGGGTATCGTGCCCCACGCCAGGAGGCCCGCGATCCACAGCGGGATCCATTTCGGCTTGTTGCGCAGAAGCGCCGCGCCCCCCGCGAGCACGAGCGCGACCCCGGAGCCGATCAGGACGGCCTGCTCTCCCGCGTCCGCGTCAGGCCAGTCCCTCGAACATTCGCATGCCGTAGCTATCGTTTCACTCATGTCACCCTCCTCCTCCAGCCTGATCATTTTATACCAAGGCGTCGTTCACTTTTTACTTTTCTTGTTTACTTTTCGATGACCGGCTGATTTTGATGAAAAAAAGTAAACAAGAAAAGTAAAAAGTGAACGACGCCGAATGCGTATACTGTGTGGAGTCGAGTGTTTTAGGGTCAAGGAGCGATGAGCGATGGAGCTGACGGAAAACACCCTGAGCATATTCAGGGAGAAGTACCCGGACAAGTTCCTCCCGGAGGAGGAGGTGTTCAAGAGCATTCGCAGGGGCGACAGGCTGTTTGTGGGCACCGCCTGCGGGGAGCCGCAGCACCTGATGAAGGCGCTCGCCGCTTTCGTGGACGAGAACCCGAAGGCGTTTTTCGACGCCGAGGTCATGCACGTCTGGACGCTTGGGGTGGCGCCTTACGCGGAGAGCAAGTACCTAGCCAACTTCAGGCACAACTCCTTCTTCGTGGGGGACAACACCAGGCAGGCGGTAAACGAGGGCCTCGCCGACTACACCCCCATCTTCCTGTCACAGGTCCCCGAGCTCTTCGAGACGGGGCTGGTGGACGTGGACGTGGCGTTGGTGCAACTGTCCCCGCCCGACCGCAACGGCTTCATGAGCCTGGGCGTGAGCGTGGACATCACGAAGACGGCCGCCGAGAAGGCCTCGTGCGTGATCGCACAGGTGAACGGGTACATGCCCCGGGTCCACGGCGATTCGTTCATACACATCGATGACGTGGACTTCATCGTCCCTCACGACGAGCCCCTTCTCGAGTACCACGCCGACGTCCCCGGCGAGCTGGCCCGCAGCATAGGGCGGTACGTGGCGCGAATAGTGGAGGACGGCGACACGATTCAGGTGGGCTACGGGAGCATCCCCAACGCGATCCTGGCAAGCCTGGGCGAGAAGAAACACCTCGGCGTCCACACCGAGCTGATGAGCGACGGCATCGCCGAACTCATGAAGGCCGGCGTAATCGACAACACGCGCAAGAACCTCAGGAAAGGAAAGACGGTCGCCACCTTTTGCATGGGGACCGCCGATACGTACTCGTTCATAACCGAGAACCCCGCGGTCGAATTCAAGGCCATCGACTACACCAACAGCCCCCTGGTGATCGCGGCGAACGAGCGCATGGTCGCGATAAACAGCGCCCTCGCGATCGACCTCACCGGCCAGGCGACCGCCGAGTCGATCGGTCACATGTTCTACAGCGGAATAGGCGGGCAGGCGGACTTCATGCGTGGCGCGGTCCTTTCCCCCGGGGGGAAGACGGTGCTGGTCCTGCAATCGACGGCCGAGGGAGGCCGGACGTCTCGCATAGTCCCGTGCCTGAGGGAGGGGTCCGGTGTCACCCTCACCAGGGGCGACGTCCACTACGTCGTCACCGAGTACGGCATAGCGTACCTGCACGGCAAGAACATCCGGCAGCGCGCCATGGAGCTGATCTCGATCGCGCACCCGGATTTCAGGCAGTGGCTGATCGACGAGGCCAAGAAGCTCAACTTCATCTACGCCGACCAGGTGTTCGTGCCCGGCCAGGAGGGCGAGTACCCCGAGGAGCTCGAGCGCTACCGCACGACTTCCGCGGGGCTCGAGCTGCTGCTCCGGCCGGTGAAGATGAGCGACGAGGAGCTACTGAAGGACTTCTTCTACTCGCTGTCCGACCAGAGCAACTACAGGCGCTTCATCATGTTGCGCCGGCGGCTGCCCCACGAGGTCCTGCAGAGGTTCACCGCCATAGATTACACGCGGCAGATGGTGATCCTGGCGTCGATCCAGCAGGCGGAGAAGGAGTACGTGGTGGGTGTCGGCCAGTACGTCGTCCAGGAGGAGACGCACACCGCGGAGATCGCGCTGGCGGTCAGGGACGATTATCAGAAAAGGGGAATCGGCGCCCTGATGCTCTCGTACCTCTCCGAAATCGCCAAGAGGCAGGGCCTGCTCGGCTTCACCGCCGAGGTCCTGGGGGAGAACAGGCCGGTGATGAAGCTGATCGAGAAGGCCGGCTTCGATTTCCGCAAGGAGATTACCGACGGCGTCTGCTACCTCAAGGCGGACTTCAAGGAGTAGGCGTCGTTCACTTTTTACTTCCAGGCATCGAAATCAGCCGACAGCGAAAAAGTAAACAAGAAAAGTAAAAAGTGAACGACGCCTACCGGAGGGCGGCCTCGGTGAATACGGAGAGGCCGAGCTCGGGCCTGTAGCCGTGGATCTCCTTGACGTCCAGCTTCTTCATGAAGTCGATTATGTCCAGGCTCACGACCTGGCCGGGTACAAGCACCGGGAACCCCGGCGGGTAAGGCACGACGAATGAGGTGGACACCAGGTCACGGCCTCCCTCGATAAGCTCCACCGCCTCATCGAGGCCGAGGTACTCGCGGTTGCCTTCGTCGTAATCCAGGTAGTACGCGCGCCTCATGTCCCCCTCGCGGCTGTCCGGGTGGGGCCGGAACGCGGGGTGGAAGCAACTGAAATCCGGCAGGTGCGGCAACCCGTTCGTGAGTGCGTCGATCTTCTGCTCGAGGACAGTCAGCTCGGCGGCGCTCATGCCGCGACGCGCTTCCTCGATCCCCTCGGCGATGCGCTTGAGTACGTCGAGCAGGTAGGCGACGCCGCTCCAGGTCACCCCGATGGTCGCGATGAAAAGGACGCTGTTAATCGACGTCTTGTTGATCTGGATGCCGTACTTGTCCATCAGCACGTCAACCTTGAACTCGTTGCCGTTGAACCCGGCGTCCGCGAGATAGAGCGTCATGCGCGTCGGGTCCAGCACGAACTCGTCGTCGGCCCACGCCCGCAGCAGCTTCCTGAACCCTTCGCCGTACCAGGCGTCGACGTAGGACGTCATCCCCGACGAACGAAACTCACCGGGGATCAGCTCCGCGGGCGTAAGTATCCTGAAGTACTTCGAGAGGAGGCTGTCGTCTCGGACCTGCTCGATCAGCGCGTCGGCGACACTGTAGACGTCCATGACCCTGCCGTAGCACTCGAAGTCCACCTGTCTCCTGGCGAGGTC
>CAZAIS010000281.1:0-4224 GCA_964485255.1 uncultured Acidimicrobiales bacterium
ATGAAAAAAGAGGAAGAGAAGCTCTTCAGCGGGACAATCATGAACCCCAAGGAGCTCTCGTCCATACAGGCGGAGATATTCTCGCTGCGCAAGAAGAGGGACGAGATGGAGACAGAGGACCTGGAGGAGATGGAGGAGATCGACAGTCTGACCGCTGAGGTTGCGGCCTCGAAAGAGAGAGAGGCCTCCGTGGAGCGCATGGAGCGCGAGGCGAAGGTGCTGTTCGAGGCCGAGCTCGCGGAGCACGAGGCCGAGATCGCGTCCCTGGCGCGCAAGAGGGATGCCCTCAAGAGCGGGTTGCCGGGGGAGGTAATAGAGGACTACGAGAAGCTCCTCGCGACAAAAGGGGGCATCGCCGTAGTGCCCATAGTGCAGGGACGGAGCTGCGGCGGTTGCCGGATCGAGTTCTCGCGCAGCCAGGTCGATACCTTCCAGCACGGGGAAGGGATTTTCCGCTGCGAGTACTGCCGCAGGATACTGGTAAAGTGACGAAACACGAAAACGGCGATGGCGGAGCAGGGGCCCCGGGCACGGCGGACTGGTTAAGTGTGTACAGCGACGGGGCTGCGCGTGGGAACCCGGGTCCGGCCGGGGCGGGCGGCCGGGCTCTGGACCCACGGGGCGTCCTCGTGGCGGAGGTCAGCGAGTACCTGGGCGAAGCGACCAACAACGTGGCCGAGTACCGGGCGCTGATCCTGACCCTCGAGGAGTGCAGGGGGCTCGGCTACCGGAGGCTAAAGGTCTTCACGGACAGCCAGTTGATGGCCAACCAGATAACCGGGGGCTACCGCGTCAAGAGCGCCGGGCTCAAGCCTCTGGCGGCCCGCGTGAAAGCGCTTCTCGATGAGTACCGCGAGGTAGAGGTACAATACATTCCCAGGGCGAAGAATACCGAGTGTGACGCCCTCGCGAACAAAGCCGTCGACGATGGTCTGCTCGGCATTAAAGCACCGTTACGCACCACGGAGGAAGAGCCGCTCTTTTAACCGTCACGGGCTTCCGGGCAGGTGGATCGGCCGCTGGAGGCACGCCTGGAGGGGTACCGCGGATGGGCGCCGGATGGTTGAGCCGCGGCATCCGGCATTGGGTGGCGGGTCGACGGCTCGCAAGGACTGGAGTTGACCCCAAAAAGCGAAGGGTCAGATGAACTGTTGCATCATAGGAACGGGATACGTTGGGCTCGTGACAGGAGCCTGCCTGGCCGAGATGGGCCACGCTGTCATCTGCGTGGACCAGGATGCCCGGAAGGTATCATCGCTTTCGGGCGGCCGGGTTCCGATATATGAGGCGGAACTGGAGGGATTGGTCCGGGGGAACCTCGAGTCGGGCAACCTCTCCTTCACGACCGATATCGACGAAGCCGTGTCCGGGAGCGAGTTCGTTTTCATAACCGTTGACACTCCCTCGGACGCCGAGGGCAGCGCGGACTTGAGCAACGTCGATGAGGTGGCGCGCCGGATCGCCGCCGCAATAAACGGTTACAAGGTCATCATAAACAAGAGCACCGTTCCGGTGGGAAGCACCAAGCGGGTGGAGCGCATTATAGAAGAGGCGATGGGCGAGTACCACGAGTTCGACGTGGTGTCCAACCCGGAGTTCCTGCGCGAGGGCACAGCCGTCGGTGACTTTCAGAGGCCCGCGAGGATAATAATAGGCAGCGATTCGCAGAAGGCGGCTATGCGCATGACCGCGCTCTACAGGGGCGTGGACGCGCCTCTCCTGATTACCGACCCGGCCAGCGCCGAGATGATCAAGTACGCTTCCAACGCTTTCCTGGCGACAAAGGTCTCTTACATCAACGCCATTTCGAATCTCTGCGAGGCCGTAGGTGCCGATGTCCGAGAGGTTTCGCTTGGGATGGGCTACGACGAGCGCATAGGGTTCGAGTTCCTCAAGGCCGGGCCCGGCTTCGGCGGGTCTTGCTTCCCCAAGGACTGCCGTGCCCTGCTGCACGTCTCGCGCGAGAACGGTTACGATTTCGATCTCCTGGAGGGAGTCCTCGAGGTCAACCACGAGCAGCAGGAGAGGATGCTCGCGAAGATCGAGCGGATGGCGGGCGGCCTCGAGGGCAAGAGAATCGGCATGCTTGGGCTCGCCTTCAAGGCGAACACCGACGACGTCCGCGAGTCGCCGGCGCTCATCATAGGCAGGATGCTCCTCGAGCATGGCGCCATGGTGACCGCCTACGACCCCAAGGCAATGGACAACTCCCGCCAGGAACTCGCCGGCGCCCGCTTCGTCGACGAGGCGTACGACGTCGCGGACGGGGCGGACGCGCTTGTTCTGCTCACCGAGTGGGACGAGTTCAAGTGGCTTGACTACGAGCGCGTCAAGGAGTTGATGAACTCCCCGTTGATCATCGACACAAGGAACTGCCTGGACCCGGCGGTCCTGCGAAAGCTTGGATTCACGTACGAAGGAGTTGGCAGATGAAGCTGTCGGTTATCATGCCCGTCTACAACGAACGGAACACCATCCAGGAGATCCTGCGCAGGGTGCGGGCGGTCGACCTGGGGGAGATCACCAAGGAGATAATCGTGGTGGACGACGGCTCGACCGACGGTACCGCGGACATACTGAAGCTGGAGGAGGACTCAACGACAAGGGTTGTGCGCCACCCGCAGAACATGGGCAAGGGGGCCGCGATCAGGACGGCGATGGAGCACGCGAGCGGAGACTTCCTGATTATCCAGGATGCCGACCTGGAGTACGATCCCGATGACTACAGGGTGCTCCTGAGCCCGATGCTGAAGAAGAAGGCGGAGGTCGTCTACGGCTCCCGTTTCACCGGGGAGCACCGGGACATGCTTTACTGGCACATGCTGGGCAACAAGCTGCTCTCGCTGGTGACGAACGTTCTCTACAACACCACGCTGTCGGACATGGAGACGTGCTACAAGCTGTTCTGGCGACCGGTCCTCGACGGCATAACGATCAAGTCCAACAGGTTCAATTTCGAGCCGGAGATAACCGCCAAGGTCCTCAAGAAGAAAGTGCGCGTCTACGAGGTCCCGATCTCATACGCGGGCCGCGAGTACGCAGAGGGAAAGAAGATAACCTGGAGGGACGGCTTCGCCGCGCTGTGGGCGCTCTTAAAGTACAGGTTCGTCGACTGACCGGACATAGCGGGAGGTATTGCTGATGTCCAAGACACTGGTGAACGTCGTTCTGCTCGTCATCAGCATCGGTCTTGCCGTGACCGGTCAACTGGCGATGAAGGCGGGCATGAACAAGGTCACTCACGATGGCAAGGACCCCCTGGAGTTCAAGGAGTTCGCCCACCCCTTCAAGCTCGTCAAGCGCGTCGTGAAAGACGGGCCCTGGGCGGTGGGGGGCATAGTGCTGTACGCGGTCTCGGCGGTTTTCTGGCTGGTTGTGCTCTCCAGGGTGGCGCTGAGCGTCGCGTATCCGATCGTGGCTGTCGGATATGTGGTGGTTGTCCTCTACTCGCGTTTCGTGTTCAACGAACCGGTCAAGGCGATCGCGTGGGTGGGTCTCGCGTTGATCGTGGTCGGTGTCGCCATCACGGCCCAGGGCCTGAAGGCGGACGAGCCGGCCGGCAAGAGCCTCAAGCCGGTGGTGCAGGCGGCCGGAGAGCAGGAGCCAACGGGCGGGACGCCAGTCGATAAATGAAGAACGTATCCGTAGTAATAATCAACTTCAACGGCCTCGGAGACCTGCCCGCCTGCCTCGAGTCCGTAACGGGGCAGGACTTCCGCGCCGTCGAGTTGATCCTGATCGACAACGCATCGTCCGACGGTTCGCGCGAGTGGCTGCGCGACTGGGCGCGGACGGAGAGGTCGCGCGGGCGGTTCGAAGGCGGCACCCCGGTACTGATAGAGAACGACACCAACACCGGTTTCAGCCCGGCCGTCAACCGTGGGATCGCCGAGTCGCACGGCGACCTCGTGATGCCCCTGAACACGGACGTCGTGCTCGAGCCGGGCTTTATCTCCATGCTCGCCGCCAGGCTGGAGGAGCCCGGTGTCGGCAGCGCGAGCGGTAAGCTGTTGCGCTTTCCTCCGGGCGGCGTAGACAACGTGATCGACTCCGTCGGCCACGTCATGTTCCGCAACCGCCTCGCCTGGAACCTCGGCGAAGGCTCCATGGGGGGCACCTCTTTCCTGGAGCCGATCGAGGTCTGGGGGACCTGCGGCGCCGCGGCGATATACTCCCGGGAGATGCTCGAGGACGTGGCGGTGAATGGGGAGTACTTCGACGAGG
>CAZAIS010000282.1:0-4224 GCA_964485255.1 uncultured Acidimicrobiales bacterium
GCGGCACCGCCTTCTCCAGTGCGGAGCGAATGTCCTCCACGTCGGCCTCGGGGTTCGCCTCCGCGTAGCCGAGCGACTGCGCCCCGGCGAGCGCCTCTTCGTACGTGCTCCCCTCCGCGCTCATGCGGGACAGGATGTAATTCGTCGTACCGTTCACTATCCCCATCATCTTGACGACGTTGTCCCCGCCCAGCGACTCCTCCAGCGGCCTGATGAGCGGGATGCCCCCTCCGACCGCCGCCTCGAACCGCACGTGAGCTCCGGTCCCGGCGGCCTTCTCCATGATTTCGCGGCCGTGGCCCGCGATGAGTTCCTTGTTGGCGGTCACGACCGACTTCCCACGGCCCAGCGCTTCCAGGACGAACCCGCGCGCCGGGTCCACTCCCCCCATGACCTCAATGAAGAGGTCTATCGATTCGTCCCCGAGCACCGAGGCGGCGTCAGTAGTCATCAGCGAGCGCTCGGCCGGAAACGGCCGCGGCTCGTCGGGGTCCTTGACGAGTATGCGGGTTATCTCGAGCGGCCGCCGGGCGGCTTCCTCCAGGCCCGCCGCGTTCTTCCCCACGAGGTGGAAGACACCCGAGCCGATGGTGCCGCAGCCGAGAAGGCCGATTCTTACTGGTCCGGCGGAGACAGTCATACCCTCTCCCGTGATTGTTCCGATCAGGTAAATAATACTGCATTTGCCGCCCCCGTTGGGGCACGCGCGGCGGCCGCCGGCTGTGGCGCGGCGGCGCAGTATAATGTTGTGGTCGTCCGGCTGACGCGTCAAGTGCCTTAACAACATCGATCCAGGGAGGGCCAAGGGTGAATGGTAACACGGCTCGTGACCCAGTGGGACGGTCGCGCGCCGCGGTAATTCTCGCCGTCTCTTTCGCCGTAGCGGCGGCCGTGCTGCTTCTGGCTCAAGCGGCCTCGGCCGCCGGCCGTGGTCAGGTAATTGTAGAGCTCCGGCAGAACGACGAGAGCGGCCATACGCAGGCTTCCGTTTTCAGCGACCCGGTGGGAAACACGGACGGAGTAACCCGGCAGCTCTACAAGTTCCAGAGGCAGAGGCTGGGCAGGCATTTCACTTACGCGATCGCGAACCTGGACCCCTCCACCGAGTACTCCGTCGAGCTGTCGTTTGTCGAGCGGGAGGTCAACACCGCGGGCGCCCGGAGATTCAACGTGTTCGTGGGGTCCCGGCTGGCGCTTTTCAACCTGGACATCTTCTCCGCGGCCGGGGCGCACAACGCCTTCCAGTGGACCGTGCAGTCCTCCTCCGACGCCAGGGGACTGCTGGCGGTGGAGTTCAGGTCAGATCAGCCCGGGTGCGCGGGCACGGCCACCGTGAGCACCATCAGGGTCCACCGCGGGGGCGCCGACGTCGTCGAAATAGACGCCTCCAAATCCCGAAACACGGCGAACCCACCGCTGCGGCATTACAATACGGCGGGCCAGAACACCTTCGAGGCCGTACTCGGCCGCCTGGGGTCGAGGGCGTGCCTCGACCTGCTGCCGCAGAGGCTCGCCGGCCGCTTCAGCACGCTGGGCACCTGGACGGCCGACCTGGACGACCTGGTGGTGGCGCTCAAGTCCGGCGGCGAGGTGCGGGCCCTGCCGTTCACGGACAGGTTCCCCGCATGGGAGAACATCGAGCAGTCACAGACGATGACGTCGCAGACCTTCGATTGCTCGTCCGGCGCGATGGGACTCGAGTTCGATGCCGTTTTCAGGGCGCCCTTCTACCCCCGGAACGAGAAGGTCAGCTCGGCCCCTTTCTTCTACGTGGACCTGACCGTCAGGAACCCGGGCCGCAAGGCCGCCTCGGGAACGCTCATGTTCGCAAGGTCGCACAAGGAGGAGCACCCGGCGGCGCGCGTCAGGAAGGTCGACGACGGCACGGTAACCGGTTTGACTTGCGCCACGTCCTACGGATACCGCGACGAGACGCTCAACGCCCTCGATTCCAAATCCGCCCAGGAAGCGATAGTGCTGCCTTCCGCCGAGAGCGCGGGGGTGACCTTCCGCGGCGCCACAGCGGGCGAATACGCATCCTTCTCCGCCGATACGCTCTGGGGCTGGACCTCGCCGGAGGGCTTTCCCGCAGCCGCGATCGACCCCGGGAACCCGGTCTACAGCTATTACCCCAGGGGTTACACGGGGTGCACTTGGGCGGTCAGGGACCTCGCGCCGGGCGGCAGCATTACGAAGCGCTTCGTGCTGGCCTGTTATACCTCCGAGAGCATTCTGAAGGTCCGGAACTCGGCCTACAGCGACGGCTCGTTCGAGTTCCGGTACCGCCGGAGCTTCGGGGGCGTGCGACAGGTCGCCGATTACGCGGTGAGCAACCGCTCCAAAGGTGACGACCTGCTCGGCAAGTCGTCGTTCTTCGACTCGACCGTGTTCTCGGACGAGTACCTCGCCCTCGACCCCTCCTGCGAGGAAAGCGTCCGCGACCTGATCGCCTGCAGCTTCCAGACGTTCCTTACCAACACCTGGTGGGCCCGCTCCCGCGCCGGCAGGGACTGGTTCAGCGTTTGGGAGGGCACCTGGATGCGGTTCCACGGCACCGTGGACGTGGAGTACAACCAGGCCTGGTTCTACTACGATCTCTGGCCCGGGCTCCTCGCGACGGTCATGGACGAGTGGCTCTTGTACCTCAAGTCGAACGAGGCGGGGGTATACCTCCCGCACGACGTGGGCATCCTGGATGAGGCCACCGGGCAGGCGTACGACCACGACATGCCCGTCGAAGAAAACCTTAACTACATCCTCATGCTCTATAGGTACTGGAAGTCCACCGGCGACACGTCGTACGTCAGGGCGAGGCTGCCCCGCCTGCGGCGGTTGACCGGGTTCATTACGAAATGCGACACGAACGGGAACGGCCTGCCGGACAAGCACAGCCAGACGACCTTCGACGACGGGACACCCGCGCTGGAGCGGGCCGGGGACCAGACCTACCTTGGGTTCAAGTGCCTGGCGGCCTACGTGGCGGCCGCCGAGATGGCGATCGGCGCCTCGCCCTCCGAGGCGGGTTTCGCGGCGTCGTGCCGCAACCAGGTGGAGCTCATCAACCAGACCCTGGAGTCCGACGCCTGGCTGTCCGACCACTACTCCGTCTGCCTGGACGGCTCGGTGGAAGGCCCGGACCGCGACGCCTACAGCATCCACTCCGGCAACGGGCTTTTGTACCTTCTGGGAGCAAGCAGGGAGCCCGGCGTCACCTCGACGAACTTCTCGAGGCTCCGCCAAGACATCGGTAACGCCACGCTCAGGACCTGGGGGCCCTACGGTAGCAGGCACACGACCTTCGATCCTGGCAGGATGTGGATTTCCACGAACCTCTGGAGGGACGCCCTGGCGTGTTACACGGGCACGCCGCTGTTCGGGCGGAACCCGCTGGCCCTTTCGAGCGCGTACTGGCGGTTCGAGCGGTACCTCGCGACCAATCTCTGGGGAGGGTACTGGGACGGAATGATCTACGGCTCGGGCTCGAGCGCCGGGGGCGGGCTCGACCGCCGCTTCGCGCGGGGCGGCGGGCCGGAGGACCTCTGCGTGCCCGCGCCGGTGGGAATAGTCGCGGAACGGCCCGCGTACTTCGACTACGGGGGAACACGCGCCGGCGGTCACGACGTGGCAGGGGCCACCGATCCGGCCTCCGTCTTCTACTTCGCGGAAGGGACGTGCCGGCCGGGCTTCGACTCGTACCTGTGTATCGGCAACCCGGGTGGAATGGCCGCCGACGTCAGGATTACCTACATGCTCGGAGACGGACGCACGAAGCGGCATTCCCTGGTGGTGGCCCCCCGATCGCGCTCCACGGTCAGGGCGGGGGACGTACTGGGGCAGGGCGACGACGCCTCCCACGACTTCTCCGCGAAGGTGGAGGCCGTGAATGGAGCGGGCATAATCGCCGAGCGCCCCGTTTACTTCAACTACGGCGGCCGGTGGGCCGGCGGGCACGACGTGGTCGGGGCCGCCAATCCGGCCCCCGTCTTCTACTTCGCGGAAGGGACGTGCCGGCCGGGCTTCGACTCGTACCTTTGCATCGCGAACCCGGGCGCCGGCGACGCTCGCTGCGGGATCACCTACCTGCTCGGCGACGGCGGCGCGCGAACGCCGAAAATCGAAGGAGACTACCTCACCGTGGCGACCGTCCCCGTGAACGACGTCCTGGGCCGGGGCGACGCCGCCTCCCACGATTTCTCCGCGAAAGTGGAGGCCGTGCACGGTGCC
>CAZAIS010000283.1:0-4211 GCA_964485255.1 uncultured Acidimicrobiales bacterium
AGGTGTCGGGGGAACAGAGCGGCTCTGCCGGGGGCGGCGCGCGCGCCCGGCCCGGGGCCGGTAGTTGATCACGGGGTTGTCCACGGTAACCTCCGTGGTGTGGGTGCCGTCAACGACCCTCACCTCCCCGACCGTCCCGTTGCCTTCCCCGGTATGGGACTTCACGATCAGGATCTCGATCTTTCCCTCCTCCTCCCTTATCACGATGACCGCGCCGCCGCCGTAGGCCAACTTCCCGTCCCCGTCGCGATAAGGCTCCTCCTTCCACGTCTCCAGGTCCGCGTCGTTCCAGCCGATATGCAGGCGCGGCACCTCCACACACCTGGATCCCGGTTCCCCGCCCAGCAGCCTCCGTGTCGGGAAGAAGACGTTCATGGTTCCCCCTTGCGCCGTGTAGAGGTAGTCTATTCCGGTGCCTGGAACGCCTACAAGCCGTTCGGCGCTACCGGGGGGATACGCGGGCCTCGTGGAAGGGTATAGCCCTGTGGCGCCGCGGGCCGCCGGTTGGTATAGAATCACCTGGTCGGAGCGGCTACCGGGAGCGAAGGCTCGCGGGGGTCGCACAAACGGAAGGGAGTGATCCTATGGGGGCTGAAGCCGGCAGAGACCCTGTTCCCAGGGCATCCATCCCGCTGAACCCGGTCTTCGGCTGGTCGGTTGGGAACTGGATGGAGCATTTCTTCGACGGCCTGAAAGAGCGAAGGATACTCGGCTCGCGCTGTCCCGTTTGCGGGCGCGTATTCCTGCCGCCCCGCATGGTCTGCGAGCGCTGCTTCGTGAAAGCGGACGAATGGGTGGAGCTGCCCGCCACCGGTACGGTGGAAGCGTGCACCGAGGCGTCGGTCGAGGTCTCGGAGGCCGGCGAGATGGTCGACCTCGAGGCCCCGGTGGCCATCGCGATGGTGAAGCACGACGGCGCCGATACCTGCGTGGCCGCCCGGCTGGAGGGCGCAAGCGTGCCCGTCGGCACGAGGGTTGAGGCAGTCCTGGACCCCGAGGCCGAGAAAGCCATCGACATTCTGGCCGCTTACCGGCCGGTAGGATGAGGGGGTGACGGCATGGAAAGGGAAGTCGCGATAATCGCCTTTTCACAGACGCCTTACGAGGCCGACTGCGGCACCTCTCGCGAGATGATGGTCCTGCGGGCCACCCGCGCGGCGCTGGAGGCGGCGGGGCTCGAGCGCGAGGACCTCGACACGGTCGTCACCGCCAACAACGACTACCTCGACGGCCGCACGATATCCAACATGCGGCTGGTGGAGCCTTCGGGCGCATGGCGGAAGAACGAGTCGAAAGTCGAAATGGACGGGGCGTTCGCCCTGCTTTACGCGGTAACGCGCATACTGTCCGGGGACCATGACGTAGCCCTGGTGGTGGCCGAGAGCCAGGCCTCCGTATACGCGGGTTTGCTGCCGGGTATAATGACGCTCGACCCCACCTTCGACCGCCAGCGCTGGCTGCTCAACGATGTATCGGCGGCGGCCCTCCAGGCCGGCGCGTACATGAACGCCTCGGGTGTGAGCGAGGAGCAGGTCGCCGGCGTGGCCGCAAAGAACCTGGATAACGCTTCCAGGAACCCCGTAGCGATGCGCTCCGTTCCCGGCGCCGACGCGGCCGCGGTCCTCGCCAGCCGGCCTTTGTACTCTCCGCTCAGGGAACTGATGACGGCCCCGCTCTGCGACGGGGCGTGCGCGGTGGTCCTGGCTTCCGGCAAGGCCGCCGCGAAAGCGGAAAAGCCGGTATGGATAAAGGGCGTGGGTTTCGCCCACGATTCCTACCTCACCGAGCGGCCGCTAGAGAAAATGGGCTCGCTTGAGCTCGCGGCGAAGAGCTGCTACGCCCAGGCGGGCATAGAGGACGCTTCCTCGCAGATCGACCTCGCCGAGGTCCACGAGCGCTTCGCCCACGAGGAGCTCATGGCGTGCGAGGCCCTCGGGTTCTGCGGACCCCTCCAGGGAGGCGCCTTCTTCGACTCGGGCGCGACCCGCGCCGGCGGCGCCCTCCCGGTGAACGCGTCCGGTGGCGTCATGGGCGCCAACGTGGAATGCGCCGCCGGGCTGGCCCGCGTGATCGAGGCGGCCATGCAGGTCCGGGGTGAGGCCGGTGACCACCAGGTGAAAGGGGTCAAGACCGCGCTCGCCCACGGGCAGACGGGGGTATGCGCCCAGGAGAACATAGTCTACGTGCTGGGGGGTGAGTGATATGGCGAAGAACGAAGTCGCGGTGGTGGGAGTCGGTCTCTCCAGGCACGTCAGCAAGCGTCGCGACGTCAATATCGCCGAGCTGGTATGGGAGGCAGTCAGCGCCTGCTACCAGGACGCCGGATTGAAGCCCGGCGAAGTTGACGCGTTCACGACCGGCAACATGCCGGCGTTCGAGGGCGTCAACATGCCCGAGGAATGGGGCGCCGGGCACTGGGGCGCCTACGGCAAACCCCTGCTCCGCATAACCACGGGCGGGACGACCGGTGGTTCGGTGGCCCACGGCGCTTACTACCTCGTAGCCTCGGGGCTGTACGACACCGTGATGGCCATCGCCTTCGAGAAGCAGTCCGACGGCAACTCCACCATGGGGCTCAACACCGTCGCCCTTGCCGACGCCGCTTCCCAGTTGCAGCTCGGGGTCGACCCCGGCTTCATCGCCGCCTTCGGCGGCGGCGCGGTCGGCGTGGCCGTGTACCAGGCCTCGAGCTACATGAAGAGCAGCGGGTGCACCACGCGTCACCTCGACAAGGTCGCCGCGCTGTGCCGGAACAACGCGGCCCTGAACCCGTACTCGCACCTCAAGCAGCCGGGCCTGACCCCCGAGGAGGTCGCCAAGACCACGCTCCTGCAGTACCCGGTCCGCTTCGGGCACGTATGCCCGGCGACCGACGGCGCCTGCGCGATGCTCTTCACGACCGCCGAGAAGGCGAAAAGGCTTGCCGGCAAGCCGGCCTACGTCCTCTCGGTGGCGTCCTGCTCCGACGAAGCCGCACTGGTGGGCATCGCCGGGTCCGGCACCACGAACGTGGATCCGTGCGAGCAGGAGAGCTGCAAGATCGCCGCCGCGCGCGCTTACGAGCTCGCGGGCATAAAGGACCCCCGCCGCCAGATCGACCTGGCCGAACCTTACGCCCCGTTCGCGCACCAGTTGCTCATGTTCTACGAGCGGCTTCTGCTATGCGACGAGGGAGAGGCGCCGTCCGTCCTGGACTCGGGCTCCATGAACCTGGACGGGGAGCTGCCGGTTTGTCCTTCGGGCGGAGTCATCTCGACCAACGCGATCGGGGCCTCGGCCATGGAGCGGATCGCCGAGTGCGCCCTGCAGATCATGGGCAAGGGAGGCGAGCGCCAGGTCAAGAAGGAAGTCCACAACGCCGTCGCGCACGGCTGGGGGGGAGCGGTCAACCTCAACGTGGTTGCCGTTCTCTCTGATTCACCCGGGAGGTAACGGCATGGAACAAAAGGACGTGACAACGTCGGTAGAGGGGAGCTGGAACCTGGCGTCCTGGGAGTGGAAGGCCGAGAGCAGCGCCCTCATCCGCAAGACGCTGGAGGGGCTCAAGGAGAAGAAGATGCTCGCCAACAAGTGCCCCGACTGCGGGCTCGTCTATTTCCTGCCCAAGCCGTTCTGCCGGTGCCTGGGGGCTCCCGACGAGTTCGTGGAGATCAAGGACACCGGTACGGTGACCACCTACACGTTCACCGGGGCGTGGGCGTACGAGGGCATCTCCGACGAGGTGTCCGGCACTCCCCTGATCTTCGCGGGGATCGTCTTCGACGGCTCGGACACGATGACGGTGTGCAACATCCACGACGTCGATCCCGAGGAAGTCAGCGTGGGCATGCGGGTCAGGTTGAGGTGGCCCGACGAGTTCGAGGGCACCCTCAACGACCTGTTGCACTGCGTTCCCCTGTAGGGACGATGGAGAAAAAGGCGGGCGCGATGTAAGCGTCCGCCTTTTTATCGCGCGCCGCCCGGTGGCATCTGCTTCCGGCCCCCGGCGGCATCGCCTAGAATCATGGGAACGGCGCCCCTTGGGAAACGGACTCGATATGAAGCGCAAGGCAATCGCGATCACGGTCATCCTGGCGACGGTGCTTGCCGCCGCTTTCCTGACGAGCTACCTGCTCTACAGGCGCGGCGCTTCCGGGCCGCTTCGGATCGGCGTCCTCCTCCCCCTTTCCGGCCCCATGGCCCATGACTACAAGAGGTCCCTCGACTGGGCC
>CAZAIS010000284.1:0-4210 GCA_964485255.1 uncultured Acidimicrobiales bacterium
GGTGTGCTCGAGCCCCACCTCGATCTCGCGGTAGTCGGTGCCCTTGAGGCCGTCGGCTATTATCACGTCGCACCCGGCGCTGAGGCTGTTGAAGCCGTTCGCGGAGGCGGCGGCGAGATGGTCGACGGCGTTGGAGCGCGCGCCGGTGTAAAGGCTGTTGGTATCGGTGAGGAAAGGCTTTCCCCCCGCGTCACTGACCATCCCGGCGACCGCCGCGGCGTAGTTCGGCCGGATGAACGCGAGGTTTCCAGGTTCGCCGAAGTGTATCTTGATCGCCACGAGCTTCCTGTCGAGGTCCAGCTCGTCGAACCCCGCCCGCCGCAGGAGCGCAAGCACCTTCGCGGTGAGGTTCCGCTTGGGCTTTGCCCTCGTGTCGGCCAGGTAGACGTCGGATTCAGGCATTCAACCTCCTGGAGGGTGTGGACCGGCCCCGGGCGGGCGGCCCGGCGCGGCGGGATCGTGGGTTCAGCCTGCCGGCTTCTCCCACGCGGGCACGCCGTAGACCTTCTGGTACGCCTTGCACTTTGGGCAGACCTTCGCCTCGAGCTTGAGCAGTTGGTACAGGAAGCCCTTGCCCTTCTCCCGCCCCTTCTTGCACATGGGGCACTGGTTCAGGCAGAACTCCGCGTCCTTGAGCGTCTTGTCGTCGAACTTGCGCTCCTCGGGCATGATGACTCCTTTCCTCGATTTCCGTTACAGCTTACCGCAATTCGCTATCCAGGATATCGAAAAACGCCCGTCGTGCCAGTCGTTCCACCCACGGCTTATGGCCGCACTCCTTGAGCAGGAAGAACGTGAAATCGGGCAGGCGGGCCGCCAGGGGGACCCTGACCCCGTCGGCGGGATGGGGGTCGTCCTCGCCGTGGATCGCCACCACGGGACACCTCACCCGGCCGGCCATGTCGAGCAGCCGCCCGTCGCGCCTGAGCGCCTCGGCTTCGCCCCACACGCCGGTGAATATCTCGTAGTCGTACCGGACGTTCTCTTCGCGGGGAACGGCGTCGTAGGCGTCCGTCTCGGACAGGAGGCTCCCGAGCCTCGCGAACAGGGCGTCCCTGTCGGCATCCCCGGCGCCTTCCAGCGCGCGCCCCATGGCGAAAAAGGAAAGCCTCTGCTCGGCGGTCATGCGCTCCAGGCGCTTTTCGCCGATCGCCGGGACGTAGCTCTCGTCGAAGACCCCGCTGCTTACCATGATTAGCTTGCGCACCAGCTCCGGGTTCCGGGCCGCGAACACCAGGCCGAGCATCGCCCCCCAGGAGTGGCCTACCAGGTCGACCGGGCGCTCGGCGTACCGCTTCAGCATCTCCTCCAGCTCACGGACCTGGCCGTCGATTGTCGCACGCGTCTGGAGGGGCTCCAGTACGCCGCGGCTCATCGACAGCTCCTCAGCGAGCGGGCCGGCCTCGCCCGCGGCTCCCGGGCCGCCGTGCAGCACCGCCACCCGGAAAGGCGGATCGCCGTGGGGGACGGGGTTCTTCATTTCAGGGAGCGCCGGCCCGCGGCCGGCGGGGGCTCCTTCATTGACGCACCCACCTCTCAGCGGACCCGCCGCCACGGATTTCCAGGTCTTTGCCCTTTATGTCGAAGGGGATCTCACTTTCTTCGTCCACCTGTATCGTCACCGTGTCCCCCCGGACCTTGTAGGTCGCCGTGGCCGACCCCTGTCCCGGCACGGTTATCGTCGCGGTCCCGTTCCGGAGGACCAACTGACGTCCGTCGTTCGCCTTGTAAGTGCCCTCGACGTCAGGGCCGCCCCTGAGCGCCAGCACCAGCCCCGCGGCCAGCCCGCCGCCGACCATGGCGATGATTACAATCAGCGCGACGATCTTCGTCCACCTGTTCAGGTTCCTGTTCATGCTCCAGTCTTCCCCCGGTAGTCCGGGCTCGGCCCCGGGCGCCCCGCCGCGCCGGTAGTCCGTCTTATTCGCACTTCAAGGCAAAGATTAACACGGAAGCCGGAGGAGCGCCCGCACGGGTACCGCCGCCCGCCGGCCCGGAGGCCGGAGGAGAGCTCGCGTGAATCCAGGCGAACGCGAGACACCTATCCCTCGAGGGCCGAAATTGGGTGACATTGCCGAGTTAACGGCTGCATTTTCATAGATGATAGAATACGGATGTTCGGCACACGCAAGAGGACGAGGGAGAGTTGACCGCGACAGGCGCTTGCCCGGGGGCGTTTCGATAAACCCCGGACGCACAGAAACGGGAAAGAATACAATGCTCGGTTTCTCCGATGAGGCCTTCATCGACATCTCGCTTGATTCACTGCCGGACGCCTTCTACATACTCTCAGTGCCGGAGGGCGGCAGGCTGATCCGCTGGAACAGGGTTTTCAACGAGGTAACCGGCTACTCGGACGAAGATCTGTCCCGCATGACAGTGCTGGATTTCTTCGACGACGCGGACAGGAAGCGGCGGCAGGAGGAATTCTTTCTCCGGCTGCTCGCAGACGGTAGCGGGACGCTCGAGATCGATATCACCGACAAGCACGGCACCAGGATACCGTTCGAGTTCCACTCCACCCTGGTAAAAGATGCCGCTACCGGGGAGCCGGTTGCCGTCGTGGGGACGGGCAGAGACGTGACCGGGAGGGTCGACGCCGAGGCGAGATATCAGGAGGCGGTCAGCAGCCTCAGGGAAAGAGTGAAGGAATCCAGGTGTCTTTTCAGCCTCTCACGGCTCGGCCAGAGCCGCGACACCGGCCTGGAGGACATGTTCCGGAACGCCGTGGCGCTCATTCCACCCGCGTGGCAGTATCCCGACATCACGAGTGCCGAGATAGCCTTTGACGGCGCCGTCTACCGTTCGGGCGACTGGGACGCCGTCGCGTCGTGCATGTCGGCGAACGTCTCGGTCGAGGGGCGCATAAGGGGAACCGTCAGGGTCGCATACAGGGAGGAGCGGCCGGAGGGTTTCGAGGGGCCTTTCCTCCGTGAGAAGCGTTTCCTCATCGAGGCCATCGCCGAAACCCTGGCCACGATCGTTGAAGCGCACGAGGTGAGGGCGCGCCTGGAGAATTCCGAGGGGAAGTACAGGGAACTCGCGGAATCGTTGCCCCAGGTCGTCTTCGAGCTCGACATGACGGGTAAAGTCCTCTACATAAACGACAACGCCTACCGGATGTTCGGTTACGAGAGGGAGGATTTTTTCGACGGGTTCAACGCACTGCAGGTGTTCGATGAATCGGACCACGAGCGAATCGCCGGCGCCTGGCTCAAGATGGCCGACGGACGGTCGGACGGGGCGATACGCGAGTACCTGGCGAAAAGGAAGGACGGCTCGACGTTCCCGGCAAGGGCGTACACGGCACTGATCTCGGGCAAGAATGGAGAGCGCCTGGGGATAAGGGGACTGCTCACGGACATCACCGAAGAGAGGCGGATGGCCGATGAGCTCAGGAAGGCGAACAAGGAACTCGAGGGCTACTCGCATACCGTATCCCACGACCTCAAGGGGCCCCTGACCAGCATACTGATGGCGCAGGAACTGCTTGCCACACTCATCCAGAGGGAAGCGCCCGATTTGACGGACAGGTTCGCCGACGTGACGAGGATCCTGGCCAGGAGCACGAACCGCGCCATAGGGCTGGTGAACAATCTCCTTGTGCTTGCCGAAGCTGGGAAGCCGGCGAAGACCTCTCTGGTGGACCTCGACGAAAAGCTTCGGGAGTTCATGCTGGACAACCAGGGCGAGCTGGACGCCAAGGGGATAAAGATCGAGACCGACCACCTGGGTACGGTGAGAGCTAATCCGACCCACGTCTACCAGGTGTTCAGCAACATCCTGCGAAACTCCCTCAGGCACATCGATTCCGGCAACGGCCTGATCGAGGTGAGGAGGCTTCGCGATAATGAATACCTCATCAGGGACAACGGGCCGGGGATACCCGAGGACATAATCGACGACGTCTTCGTTCCTTTCGTCAAAGACGACGAGGGGGACACGGGCCTCGGGCTTTCGATAGTCAAGAAGATTGTGGAGACGTACGGAGGAACGATCCGCGCCTACAACGACGGAGGAGCCTGCTTCGAGTTCGAGCTCAAGGACTTCGAGCCGGGATAACCGTCGTGCCCCGTGGTCCCCGTGTTTCCTTCCCCGGCGGACCGGTGCCCCGGGGAACGGTGCTTTAATCCCCGATGGAGCGCGAGCGCGGCCGGATAGCCGCCCGGGAAGACGCGGAAATCGAAAAGGCCGCCGGCCGAAGAGGAGC
>CAZAIS010000285.1:0-4206 GCA_964485255.1 uncultured Acidimicrobiales bacterium
TTCAATATGCCCGGCGGGAAGATCTTCCCCGCCAAGCCTCTGCGAGGCGGCATGCAGGCGCGCGGAGATCGACGCGCCGGTGATGATCGGGCAACTCGAGGCCTTCGTGTGCGGGGTCGCCCAGGGGCCCGAGGGGTGGCCCGAGCCTTTCCGCGGACGGAGGCGGGAGCGAATCGCGGTGATAGGCTCCGGCCCGGCCGGCATATCCTGTGCTTTCTACCTGTCGCAGATGGGCTTCAACGTGGAGATCTTCGAAGAGAGCGTTGAGGCCGGGGGCCTGCCCGCGCACGCCATGACCGCGTCCAGGCTAGGCAGGCAAATTCTCGAGCGCGAGATGGAAGGTGCCATGGCGGCCGGAATCGATTTCCGTGGAAACACCGTTTTCGGCGAGGACGTCAACTTCGAGTCGTTGCTGCGAGACGGGTTCAGGGCCGTATTCCTCGGGACCGGTCTCAAGTCCGTTAAGATGCCGTCGGTAAGAGGAATAGACATGCCCGGCGTGATCGACGCCCTGTCGTTCCTGGGCGCCGCGCGCAGGAAGGTAAAGCGCGAGTTGGGGGCCGAGGTGGCCGTGATCGGCGAGAGCAACCTGGCGATCGACACCGCGATGCTGGCGAAGGAGCTGGGCGCCGATCGGGTGTACCTGGTGACAGACCGCCCGATCGCGGCTGCCGGCGGCAGCCCCCGGCGTTTCGCCGAGGCGGTGGACGCCGGGATCGTCCTGGTCACCGAGAGGAAGGTCGTCGAAGTCCTCGGGGAAGGCCGCGTCGAGGGTTTGCGTACTCTCATCAGGCGGATCGGATCGGGTCCGGCCGACGGGGAGGATCTCCCGGCGGTCCTCGACGTTGGAACCGTGATCGCGGCATGGGACCTCGAGGGTGACCCCACCCTTTCCGGCTACCTGGCCGGCCACCTCGAGCTGGGGGAGTCAGGTCTGATCGAGGTGAACGAACACATGATGACGACGCGGCACGGGGTGTTCGCGGGAGGTGACGCGGTCAACGGAGGCGGCCTCGTGGTGAGAGCATGCGCCGACGGACGCGCGGCGGCTCTCGGCATCGCGAGGTACCTGGGCTCGGGTCCGGGGGCTCAGGCTCACCCCTCTTCCACCCCCGGCGAAGCTGGAACCGCCTCACCCGGCGGCGAATCGTTCTTCGACCGGGACTCAGCCTCCTGATCGAGCGCGTGAAGGACCGCGAGCGTAACCTCGCCCGCGCGCCTCAGCCCCTCCCTGTTCACCTTATCCAGGGAATCCCTCGAGCTGTGTATACAAGCGGCCGCCGCCACGAAGCTGGTGGCCTCGAAGCCGTGCTTCACCCAGGGCATGTGGTCGGCTCCCGCGCCCACCGGCAAGTAGATACCGCGCAGCTTGAACCCCATGTCGCGACAGGCTTCCCTGATCATCCCGTTGAGCTTCCCGCTGGTCCTGACCGGGGGCAGCTCGAAACCCGTGTTGAGGGCCAGGCCGCCCGAACTCGAAGCCGGCATGTCGTAGTTGATCATGAAAAACGGCGCTTTCCCGAGCTCCTCCCCGTGCGCGAGAAGGTATCCAATCGAACCGCAGAGGCCGACCTCCTCGCAGCCGAAAGCAGCCACGCGCACGTCGAACCGGTCCAGGGGATTCAGCGCCAGCACGCGGCCCAGCTCCAGGACCACGCCGATCCCCGAGGCGTCGTCGAGCGCTCCGGGCGAGCGATTCCCGGTGAAGTTGAAGACCAGGGCCGCCGTGAGCGCGGTCGGGATCAGGGTGAAGTAGAACCCGCCGGTGCTTCCCAGGTGGTCGCGGCCGGCCAGGGCCATTATTCCCACGACGACGAGCGTGACGCCGAGCATGAGCGCCGTCACGTAGCCCAGCATGAACAGCGCCGCCCGCAGGACCACCGGCATGAGCTGGCTCTTGGAATCGTAGTGGGCCGACAGAAGTATGGTCCCGGCGGCGTCTCCTCCCTCTATCTCACCCACGAGGTTGAGCGATCCCTTCTTCCCTCTGTATGAGAACCTCTCGAACGTCCGGGACCATTGAAAACCCAGGAACGTCGCCACGAGGAGAGCCACACCGGGTATGATCACGAGCCCGGACCCCCACAAATACAAAAGCGAACCGGTCAAGCTTATGGCGCAAATGACGAGACAGGTCGCCGGCAGCGCGAGCTTCAACCCGTGCCCCGAGTAGGCGAACTCCTCCTCGCGCATCTCGATGCCGGCTTCGCGGCCGGCCGCCCTCACGTATTCCTGCGCCTCGACTTCGCCCGGGGTACCCGGGAGCCGCCGCATCGCCGACAGCGCCTCGACGTGGCTGTAAGCCTTCCCCGCGTCAAAATGCTCGTGCATCGCCACTCCCGCCTGAATCTTCCTGTACCGCAAATCCTTTCAACAATAATCACCCCGGTCAAACCCGGCTCCGGGACGTCCAACCGGGGCACAGACCGGAACCGGCGCGTCTTTTACCCCGGACGAGCCGGGACGGGGCGAGCCGCGCTGAAGGAAAGAGGCCGGCGCCGGTTCGCCCGGTGAAGACCTCCGCGTGACGGATTCCGGCGCTCAGGGCCGAACACCGGAGCGGCGAGGCGGCCACTTGGCGGATTCCGATGCACCGGGCCGCTCGCGACATCGTCGCGTCACGGCTACTTGGCGGATTCAGGACGGTACGGCCGGCGTCATTCCCGTCCCACCCACGACACCTGGCAGGAGCCGGGAGGGCTTCCGGCCACCGATTCCCTGCTCGAGGGCCTATAATTGTGCTCATGAAGAAGGCAACGTGGTTAATGGTGACAATCATCACCGCGGCGCTCGCTCTCACCGGATGCGGTGGTGAGGCCGACTCCCCCCGGGCCGATTACTCCGCCCGGCGGTCTGTCATTGAAGCACTGCGCTCCGAGAGGGAACTGGACGACCGGGCGCTGGCCACGCTTGATGCCATGGCGGCGGGCGGCGTGCCGCTCGCGGAGGGGCTCAACACCCTCAGCGGACAGACCGGCGCCCTGCTGGATCTGATCGAGGACGTCTCGTGTGCGCCCAACGCGGAAAACCGCTACCTGTTAATGGCGCAGAGGCGGCTCAAGACATACCTGCGCGAGCGGATCTTTCAGATCGAATCGACCCTGGGCGCCCAATCTCCGGCGGAAGCCTTTGAAACCTACAGGGGCCAGAAAGCGCCACTGGACAAGGCACGAGATGACGTACGGGGAATGCTCTTCAAGTACGATCCAGCGCTGGAGAAAACCGTGCCGTGAGCCGCCCGCGGCGGCGGTACGGCCTTCTCCCCACACGGAATGTGGTATTGGACCGTGGGTTCTTGCCACTTGTTTTTTGATATACTAAGACATCTTCGGCCCGGAACCCTGCGCAACGGCACGGCTTTCGGAGCCGACCGGATGAAGGGCGCGACAAAGGAAGGAAGGGAGGATATGGAGATTCTGGACAAGGAACGTCGGGTATATGTCCTAGGCGGTGGCGTCTCCAAGTTCGCCGCGGAGCGGACGGACGGAAACATGCGCGACTGGATCAACGAGGCCGTTATAGAGGCACTCGAGGACTCCGGGACAAAGATCGAGGACATCGAGCACTCGACGACCAGCTACTTCAGCGACCACTTCGACAAGCAGTTGAAGGCGGGCGCGATATTCCACGACAACATCGGGATGTGCCCCAAGCCTAACGTACGCGTCGAGGGCGGAGGGGGGACGGGGGGCCTGGCGATCCGCAACGCCTACGCCTACATCAAGTCCGGCCTCTGTGACTCGATGGTGATCTTCGGCAGCGAGAACATGGGGCGGCACGTGCCATCCGACGTGGCGCAGCAGTTCATCGCGCTGGCCTCCGACACCGACTGGGAAGTGCAGGTTGCAGGCTTCTATATCGCCTATTACGCCATGATGATGACCGCGCACATGGACCGATACGGCACAAAGGAAGAGCAGTTCGCGACCATCAGCGTCAAGAACCACCGCAACGCCATGCACAATCCCAAGGCTCACTACCCGATGGACATCACCGTCGAGGACGTCATGAACTCGAAGATGATAACTTACCCGTACAAGCTTCTCGACAACTGCCTGCTCTCCGACGGGGCCGCCTGCCTGATCTTCGCCACCGAGGACTGGGCGAAGAAGCACTGCGGGGTCTGGGACAAGAAACCGACCATCGAACTCGTCGGCACCGGCTGCGGGACCGACTTCATGCGGATGGCCGACAGGCCCTTCCCCG
>CAZAIS010000286.1:0-4204 GCA_964485255.1 uncultured Acidimicrobiales bacterium
GCCTGGCGGGCTGCCTGGCATCACTCGTCCCTGTGCGCTGGCCCTTTGACGAGCTTCCTCCCTCGAGCGGGGATGACGCTCCCGCGGCTTAAGCCGAAAAGGACTTAAAGGAACCGAACCGATTGCGAGCGTTCGCCGAGCGACCTCGGGTGTCGCGTGGGCGACCGAGGGGGTGATACCTGCCCGGACAACAAACGCGATCATGCTCCCGTCGCTTCGCCCTGCGGGCTCCGCTCCGGGAGCATGACAGGCTGCATCAAAGGAGGTAGTCTTTGAGTCACCCTGTCTTGGAGAGAGGGAAAGTACAGAGCTTTGTGGGCTCAACTTCTTTTCTTGAGAAGTAGGAGATATAACATGCATCTGCTGAAGGGTATTGTCACAGCTACCGTTCTTCTTGGATTACTTGGAGTCCCAATTGTCATAGGTTGCGGTAGTGAATATATCACCCAGAAGCCTAGCCAGATTCCAGCCCAAGAAGTTTCGAGTCAGGATGTTGGCAATGGTGTTGCTGGTTATTGGCCAGCAACAGCGTCTGAAGCGAAAGCCCGGGAGGATCAATGGTTCTATGTCAATACAGATCAGTTGCCTTCTGTTGAATCTGCAAGACAGGATGCGTCGAAGAAACTCGAAAAAGCGAGGGGCGCGGCGCTACGAGCCCAGACAGCATCAACTGAATCTGTGACTGGTGGAGACAGCGAAAGCATGCTTGCTGAGAGCAAAGCTAGGATGGCACACACCAAAGTGCCCAAAGTGGTCCTGCCAAAGCATAAGGGTCTAGGCAATCCAACCGGTATCTATGTTCTGAAGGCGCAAGGTATCGAGAGAGCACTGTTGACAGGAAACGCAATGAATCTGGTAACTGCTCGGTATTCTAACGGCATCAAAGTTGCCTACTGCCCAGATGTTCCGACCAAGGATTATGCTCAGATTGTGAAGAGCGTTAATGATCAGAGGAGTCGCGATAGCGGAGAACACAAGTCAGATCTTCAATTAGTCTCGATTCACGGGCATCAAGGGTGCGGTGAAGAACCTGGATTCGATTCTTATGCAGCTCTGGGGGACAAACACCTCCGAAGTGCATACCTTGAGTGGACTGATGAAGATGGTGCATACACGATCAGGGCTCCTCTTCTTGACCAGAAGATTTCTCTTGCGGAGTTAATAGAGATCGCCGAATCAGTCTACTAATACACACTGTAAGAACTTTACGTACTGAATGAGCTGTATAGACCTATTCGAGACACACGAGGCAAAGCCTTTGGGAGTCCCAGTGGCGACGCCAAGTTGATAAGCTGAAGTTACGAGTGTCATATCGTCCGATTCTTCGTCTTGGACAACTCGACTTCGTTGGCGTTTAGAGGGCCTGGATGAAGTCCACTATCTGTGAGGTGGGCGTGCCCGGCGTGAAGAGCATCGCCACCCCCTGGTCGCACAGCTCGGCGACGTCCTCCTCGGGCATGATGCCCCCGCCGATGACCTTGATGTCGGGGGCGCCCCGTTCCCGCAGCATCTCCAGCACTCTTGGAAAGACGGTCATGTGCGCACCTGAGAGTATCGAGAGGCCGACCACGTCGACGTCCTCGTCGATCGCCGCCTGGACGATCTTCTCGGGCGTCTGGTGCAGCCCGAGGTAGATGACCTCCATGCCGGCGTCCCTTAGGGCCCGCGCCACGACCTTCGCCCCTCGGTCGTGGCCGTCCAGGCCAGGCTTGGCGATCAATACCCTGTGCGTCTTATCACTCACCGTGACTCCCTGCTGCCATCGGCCGGGCTCTGAGGAGCCCGACCGGGAACCGGATCAGTAGATCGGCTGCTCCTTGTACTCGCCGAATACGTCCTTGAGGACCCCGACTATCTCACCCTGCGAGACGTGGGCCCGCGCGCAGTCGATTATGGCGGGCATCAGGTTCTCGGTGCCCTCCGCGCGGCGCCGCAGCTCCGCCATCGCCCCCTCCACCGCTGAGGCGTCGCGCTCCAGGCGCACCTTCCGCAGGCTGTCCACCTGCTCGCGCTCCACGATGGGGTCTATCTTGAGCAGCTCGATGTCAGGTGCCTCGTCGGAATGCGAGAACCTGTTCACTCCCACGATGACCCTGTCGCCTTTCTCTATCTCCATCTGATAGCGGTAGGCCGCGTCCGCGATCCTGCGCTGGAAATAACCTTTCTCGATCGCCTCGAGCACACCGCCCTCGGCCTCGATCTCGTCGAAGTAGGCGAGCGCCTGCGCCTCCAGGCGGTCCGTCATCGCCTCCACGAAGTACGACCCCGCCAGGGGATCGATGGTGTTGGTCACCCCCGACTCGTGGGCTATTATCTGCTGGGTGCGCAGCGCTATCTCCGCGGCTTTCTCGGTGGGAAGCGCCAGGACCTCGTCCATGGAGTTGGTATGCAACGACTGGGTGCCCCCCAGCACGGCCGCGAGCCCCTCGTACGCCGTGCGCACGATGTTGTTCTCGGGCTGCGGCGCCGTGAGCGAGCAGCCCGCGGTCTGCGTATGGAAGCGCAGCAGAAGCGATTCCTCCTTCTTCGCCCCGAACCGCTCTTTCATGGCCCTCGCCCAGATACGCCTCGCGGCCCGGTACTTCGCGATCTCCTCGAAGAAATCGATGTGGGAATTGAAGAAGAACGACAGCCTTGGCGCGAACTCGTCAACGTCCATGCCGGCGTCTATCCCCGCCTGCACGTAGGCAAGCCCGTCCGCCAGAGTAAATGCCAGCTCCTGGGCCGCGGTCGAGCCCGCCTCCCGAATGTGGTATCCGCTTATGCTGATCGTGTTCCAGCGCGGCACCTCGGCCGCGCAGAACCTCATTATATCGGTGATTATCCGCAGGGACGGTCGTGGCGGGAATATCCACGACTTCTGGGCGATGTACTCCTTGAGGATGTCGTTCTGGATCGTTCCGCCCATCTCGTCGAACCCGGCGCCCTGGCGCTCTCCGGTGACCAGGTAGAACGCAAGCAGCACGCTAGCGGGAGCGTTCGTCGTCATCGAAGTCGTTATCTTCGCGAGCGGTATCCCGTCGAACAGCGTCTGCATGTCCACGACGGAGTCGATTGCCACGCCGCAACGGCCCACCTCCCCCTCGCTCATCGCGTCGTCTGAGTCCCGGCCCATTATCGTGGGCATGTCGAACGCCACGGACAGGCCGGTCTGCCCGCGCCCCAGCAGGAACTTGTAACGCTCGTTGGTCTCGCGAGCGGTCCCGAAACCGGAGAACTGGCGCATCGTCCAGAAACGGCCCCTGTACATGTTCGAGCGCACCCCTCGCGTGTAGGGGTACTCGCCCGGGAAGCCGAGGTCGCGCTCGTAATCCAGGTTCTCGACGTCCGCCGGACCGTAGAGCGGCTCCACCGGCTCGCTCGAGACGGTAACGCAGGGCTCCTCACGCTCCGGTGACGAGAGATACGTTTCCTCCATCCAGCGCTCGCGTTGCTTCCTGTAAGTGTCTGTGTCCATCAATACTCTATCCCCTCGCGCAGTTTCACGCCTCTGTCGTAGCAGTGCCTTATGTTCTTCATCTCCGTAATGAGGTCGGCCCGGTCGCAGAACTCCTTCGGGGCGTACCTGCCGGTGAGGACGAGCTCCACTGTGTCCGGTTTCCCATCCAGCAACGGCAGGACCTCCTCCAACTCCAGGACCCCCAGCTCGACGGCGACGTTCACCTCGTCCAGGATGACGATGTCGTACTCCCCGCTCGCGATCGCCTTCCTCGCAAGCTCCAGGCCTTCGTGCGCCAGCCTGAGGTCCTCCTCGCTCGGCTCGCCCTTCTCTACGAAGCTGTCCAACCCCGACTGCACCAGCGTGAAGTCGTCCGCAAGCCTCCTCGCGGTCTCCACCTCCCCGTAGGCCCTGCCCTTGAGGAACTGGACCATGAGGACCTTCAACCCCTTGCCTATCGCCCGCATCGCAAGGCCGATCGCGGCCGTCGTCTTGCCCTTGCCGTCACCCGTGTACACCTGCACGAGCCCCTGTTCCATGTCCCCGTCTCCATTCGATGTGACCGGCGCGCCGCTCCCGTGAAAGCCCGGGGCCACGCTGAAATCCGAAAAAAAGTATATCAAATCAGTGGTTCGAGAACGGGACGGGGCACATGCGCGTCGAATAATTTACCGGGCCCGCGCTAAAAATGCGCGGGCCCGGTAAATTGGAAAAGAGTCCGCGGGCCCGGCCGGTTCCGCGGTCCGACGGGGTGATGATGAGGGC
>CAZAIS010000287.1:0-4202 GCA_964485255.1 uncultured Acidimicrobiales bacterium
ACGGCCACGCGCAGCGCACCCGGGCGCACGTCCCCTCGGTTTGCCTGGTCGGCTATACGAACAGCGGCAAATCGTCCCTGCTGAACCGTCTCACAGGATCGAGGGTGACCGTCGAGAACCAGCTCTTCAGTACTCTCGATTCGACGACGCGGCGGCTGGAGCTCCCGGGCAGGCAGGCCGTGGTGGTCTCGGACACGGTCGGGTTCATCAGGAAGCTTCCACATGAGCTCGTGGCGGCATTCAGGTCCACGCTGGAGGTCGTGCGCGAAGCAGATCTCCTGGTGCATGTAGTCGACTCCACGCGCGAGGTGACGATGAGGGAAAGGATCGAGGCTGTCGAAGAGGTGCTGACCGATCTCGATGCAATCGACCTGCCTTGCGTGCTCGTCCTCAACAAGGTCGACGCCATTGAAACCGCCACCAGGGAATCGCTGCGGCGGCGCCATCCACTCGCGATAGAGACCTCGGCCCTCACCGGGGAGGGGGAAGAGGGCCTTCTGGAGGCGATCGCCGCCGTCCTGTCCAGGAGCACGCGGCTGACGCTTCGGATACCCGCGGCGAGGGGAGACTTGCTCTCCAGCCTCTATCGCGAAGGGACGGTGATCGAGCGCGAGGTTGAAGAGGAGACGATAGTCGTCGTCGTCAACCTCACGCGAGACGTCGCCGCCCGCTACGCGGAGTACCTGGCAGTAGATGGCAGGTAGGTGCCAGTAATTGGCATTTTGTGTTCTACCTTGAGTTAAGGCTGAGAAAAAAAATTCGTTGCATTATTGCTCAACCCTGACGTGCGCTGAAGGCGGCGACTCCTTCTGTGCGGGACGGCCCTTTGAACCCCAGGTCTAACCGCCGCCGGCGCCGCGGCCCGTCCAACCGCGCGGATAGTGCGGCTATCCGGGGAAGATGACGAGCCTCGACCACTGGTTAAACCTTAAATCGAGCTTCATTTTCGATTGAAACCCTGCACCTGCGCGGCAGAGAATTTATTTTCTGAAACATGCTTGACACACCCTATCTTGTGGGCATAAATTGCGTCCAGCACAAGATGTGGGCTGGTGCTCGGCGCTAAGTTTTCTGAAGAATCCTCTTGGAGGAGTACGTCAGGTGAAGGGAATGATAGAGCGGAATGATGAAGTGCCCGTTCTGTGACAATGAAAAAACCAAGGTAATTGACTCCCGGGCAGTTGAAGACGGGGGAGCCATAAGAAGGCGCAGGAGCTGTCTTTCGTGCGGTACGCGGTTCACGACATTCGAGCGGCGCGAGAAGGTTGACGTGATGGTGATGAAGCGCGACGGCGCGCGGGAGGTTTACGACAGGCAGAAGATAGCGACGGGTTTCTACAAGGCACTCAGCAAGCGCGATGTGCCTGAGTCTGTGATAGAGAGCACGATAGAGGAGATCGAGGACGAGCTGAAGCGTCGCCAGAACAAAGAGATATCGGCGTCGGAAATAGGCGACATGGTGATGGAGAGGCTCAGACGGCTGGACGAGGTCGCATACATGCGGTTCGTTTCAGTCTACAAGAACTTCGATGACGTGAGCGAGTTCCAGCGGGAGCTCGGGGAGCTCATGCCCGAGCAGATAGACAGCCAGGCCTGAACCCGCTGACTGGAGAGGCCATGGAAAGGAGCGGTAAGTGACACCTCGGATACAAGTCCTTAACAACGCGGGGGAGTTCGCCTACGATCCGGCGGGCGACGCGACCGACATCGCCCTTCAGGTGAGCACGGTATCGGCCGAGGAGATCAACCTCTGGAACAAGCAGAGGATAGTCGACTCCATAATCCTCGAGGCCCAGGCTTCACCGAGTCTGGCGAGCGAGATCGCCGACGAGGTGGAGAAGACCCTGGTGGCGTCGGGCCAGACACGCGTGACCACCAGCCTGATCCGCGAACTTGTCGACCTCCAGCTTATGGAGCGGGGTCTCTCTCACATGCTCGAGAAGCACACCAAGCTGGGTCTCCCGATGTTCGACGTCGAAAATATTATCACCCAGGCCAACAAGGAGAACTCGAACACCACGCACAACCCGGAGTCGATCAACCTGACCATAGCCGAGACCGTTCTCAAGCAATACGCGCTCGAGCGGGTCTTCTCCGACGACATCGCGCGCATGCACTACGAGGGAGCGATCCACCTCCACGACCTCGGCTTCATCGTACGCCCTTACTGCGGTGGGCACAGCCTGGAGTACGTGAAGAAGTATGGGCTCAAACTGCCGAACATTACCAGCACCTCGAAGCCGGCCAGGCACCCCGACGTCCTCATAGGGCACATGGTGAAGATGGCCTCTACGCTGCAGTCATACTATGCCGGGGCGATCGGGTGGGAAGCGGTAAACGTGTTCTTCGCTCCTTTTCTGCGCGGCCTGCCTTACGAGCGGATCAAGCAGCTCGCCCAGATGCTCATATTCGAGTTCAACCAGCTTGCCGGGGCCCGCGGAAGCCAGGTCGTCTTCACCGACTTCAACCTCTACTGGAACGTGCCGAGGCACCTCAGGGACGCTCCGGCCATAGGCCCCGGCGGCGTGCCGACCGGCGAGAGGTACAGCGATTACGAGAAGGAGGCGCAGCAGTTCCTCAAGGCTCTTTTCGAGGTCTACATGGACGGCGACGCGATGGGCAAGACGTTCGTGTTCCCCAAGCCGCTTCTGCACATAAACGACGACTTCTTCCGCACGGAGGGCTGGGAGGAGTTCCTCGACCTCGCCTGCGCGGTGGCCGCCAGGCAGGGGATAACGTATTTCGTCTTCGACCGCGGTGACGAGATCACGGTTTCTCAATGCTGCAGGCTCAAACTCAAGCTCGAGGAGGTCGACCTGGCGGAGGCGCTGACCCCCGAGAAGATGAGGTTCAGCGCGCTCCAGAACATCACCATAAACATGCCCCGCATCGCGTTCAGGGCCAGCGGGAGTGACGAGATGCTTTTCAGCGAGCTCGAGAAGACCCTCGAGCTCGTGGCCAGGGCGCACATACAGAAGCAGCAGTTCATCACGTCCCTGATGGAGCTCGGCGAAGAAGGTCCCGTGTCGCTGCTCTGCATGGAGCACGACGGTGAGCCGTACCTCAGGATAGACCGCCTGACGTACCTGGCGGGCCTGCTGGGCCTCAACGAGATGGTCCAGTACCACAAGGGCAGCCAGCTCCACGAGACGCCGCAGGCCCTCCGCTTCGGGCTCAAGGTGGTCGCCCACATGAACCTGGTGTGCGAGCGGCTGAGCGAGAAGTACGGGATCAACATGGTCCTCGAGGAGTCTCCCGCGGAGTCAAGCGGATACAGGCTGGCGAAGCTGGACATGAAGTACTTCCCGGAGCAGGCGCGGGGGGTCGTCAAGGGGCAGTTGGACGGCGACCAGTACTACTACACGAACTCTATACACCTGGCCACTGACGCCCCCATCGACTACGTGGAGCGCGTTCAGAAGCAGAGCCTCTTCCACCCGCTCATAAAGGCCGGCGCCATCATACACGTCTGGCTGGGGGAGCACGAGCCGCCGCCGGCGTCGATCAGGAAGTTCGTAGAGAAGGTCTACTGGGATACGAACGCGGCCCAGGTGGCGTTCAGCCCGGAGTTCACGGTATGCAACAACTGCAGCAAGACGAGCCGGGGGCTCCACGGGGAGTGCCCGATGTGCGGCTCGGAGGACACCTACGGGATCACCAGAATCGTCGGTTACTACTCGAAAGTCTCGACGTGGAACAAGGGAAAGCTCGGAGAGTTGAAGGAGCGCAGCAGGACTTCGCTCATGGGAGGGGATCGGAATGTTGTTGAAGGTATTCGTGAAGGAGAACTGTCCGAACTGCCCAGCGGCTAAGGAAGTGGCTAACCAGTTCCCGTTCAGCCAGTTGTTCGACATGGACAAGGCCGACGGGCTGGCGGAGGCGGCGTTCCACAGTGTCCTGTGCACACCGTCGATGGTTCTCGTGGACGACACGGATAACGTCATCCACTCCTGGAGGTGCCACGTGCCGCGCCCGACGGAAATTTCCAACTACGCGGCTTGAAGGCGGGCGGGGCAGGCTGTATTTCAAGGTAGAGCTCAAGAAGATCGACGCTTCGGCCGAGGCGCCGGTCTATGCCCACCGCGGTGACGCCGGCTGCGACCTGAGCAGCCGGGTGGACGCGGTTCTCCCGCCCGGGGCCCGGGAGTTGATTCCCACCGGAATCGCAATCTCGATCCCCGAGGGCTATGCGGGATTCGTTC
>CAZAIS010000288.1:0-4167 GCA_964485255.1 uncultured Acidimicrobiales bacterium
GACGTCCGCCACTTGGACCTGGTATGCGAGTACGCGGACATGATCCAGATAGGAGCGCGGAACATGCAGAACTTCCTCCTGCTCAGGGAGGTCGGCCTGCAGCCCAAGCCTGTCCTGCTCAAGCGGGGGCTATCCAATACCGTTGAAGAGCTCCTCATGGCCGCGGAGTACGTCGTCAGAGGGGGCAACGCGAAGGTGGTGCTGTGCGAGCGCGGCATCCGCACCTTCGAGACCGCAACCAGGAATACGCTGGACCTGAGCGCCGTGCCCCTGGTCAAGAACCTGAGCCACCTTCCGATAGTGGTGGATCCGAGTCACGCCACCGGGAAGCACGAGCTGATCGCGCCGCTGTCCATGGGCGCGCTCGCGGTGGGGGCGGACGGAGTGATGGTCGAGATGCACCCCAACCCCCGGGCCGCGCTGTGTGACGGCCCGCAGTCGCTCGCGTTCGACGAGTTCGACGACCTCATGAGAGAGCTGAAGACGCTCGCGCCCGCGCTCGGACGGGTGATGTAAGAGAGCGGAGCAGCCCCCGGAGTCCGGAATGGTTGAGTTCGACAGGGTTTCCATAATAGGCACGGGCTTGATGGGTGGTTCGCTGGCAATGGCCATCCGGCAGAGCGGGGCGGCCGCCGAAGTCGTAGCCTTCGACGTATCGCCGCGTGCCCGGTCAGAGGCGGCCTCAATGGGGGTGGCGGACCGGATAGCGGACTCGCCCGGAGCGGCGGTCGAGGGCTCGCGAGTGGTATTTCTAGCCACGCCGATAGGCTCGATGGCCACGGTTCTGGGCGAGGCGGCCCCGTCGCTCGAGGAAGGGGTCATCGTCTCGGACCTGGGGTCGGCCAAGCTTGGTGTAATGGACGCGATAGAGGCCGCGATCCCGCCGGGCGCGCGGTATGTCGGGGGGCACCCGATGGCAGGGTCCGAGCAGTCGGGGGTAAGGTTCGCGAGCCCCGAACTGTTCAAGGACCGCTACTACATCCTCACGCCGAGGACGACGACGGACCCTGATGCCTACCGGGAACTGCACGCGCTGCTTACGCGGATAGGCGCCCGGGTCATTTCGATCGACCCGGAATCCCACGATCGGGCAATGGCCACGGTCAGCCATGTCCCGCACCTGCTGTCCCTCCTCCTCATGGAGATGGCGGCGAGCGAGCAGGAGAGGATGAAGAGCATCTTCACGATTGCCGCCGGAGGCTTCCGGGACATGACCAGGATCGCCGCGAGCAGCCCGGAAGTATGGCTTGACATCGTCAGTGAGAACAGGGCATTCATCGTGGAGCGGTTAAAGGATTACTCCATGAGGGTGAATTCGCTGATCGAGATTCTCCAAAGCGACGATACCGGTGAGCTCGGTGCTCTGTTCGAGCGGGCGCGGGCCGCCCGCGCGGAGCTCTCGAGGAAGCACGGAGCCGAGGTGGAGCAACTCTATACCATATCGATGCCGGTCCCCGATGAGCCGGGAGTAATCAGCAGGGTAACCACCGCCGTCGGATCCCTCGGGACGAACATAGAGGACATCGGTATAGTCCATCCCCTCGTGGGAGAAACCGGAATAATGACGCTCAGAATCCTCGGCGGGCGGAGCGCGGCCGAAGCGGCCGCCATGCTCGAGTCGATGGGGTATCCGGTATCCATCGGGAGGGAATAGGAGTTGGAGGCTTCATTCTCGAGATCCGGCCCGCTCACCGGCCGCCTCATGGTACCGGGCGACAAGTCGATATCCCACAGAGCGGCGATAGTGGGCTCCATGGCGTCGGGCATTTCCCGAATCCGCGACTACGCCCCGGGGGCGGACTGCGCGAGCACAATCCGCGTTCTGCGCGGCCTGGGGGTGAGGATTGAGGGGGAAGCCGGAGATCTGCGGGTGAGGGGAACAGGGGGGGCGGGTTTCGTCTCCCCGTCCGGCCCGCTGGATTGCGGGAATTCCGGAACGACGATGCGGCTGACGGCCGGGGCCGCGGCCGCGTTCGACGTGGACGTGACCTTGACGGGCGACGAGAGCCTTACGCGGCGACCGATGCGCAGGATCACGCGCCCGCTGGAGCTTATGGGAGCCGAGATAACCGCCGGCGATGAGGAGGGACGCCCGCCCCTGCGCGTTCGGGGTGGCCGGCTGAAAGGAATCGACCACTCTCCGCCCGTGGCGAGCGCTCAGGTGAAATCGGCGGTCCTGTTGGCCGGACTTGGGGCGGAAGGGCGCACCTCGGTCAGCGAGATATCTTCTACGAGGGACCATACCGAAAGGATGCTGAGACGGGCCGGAATCGAAGTGCGGACCGAGGGATTAACGGTGAGCGTGCTGCCCGGCATACCGTCGGCGCTGGAGTTGGCGGTGCCGGGCGACTTCTCGTCGGCGGCCTTCTTCATCGCGGCGGTGATGTTGCGGCCGTCATCCAGGGTTACCATAGAATCCGTAGGCTTGAACCCGACAAGGACGGCGTTTCTGGAAATCATAGCGGGAATGGGGGCCGCGATACGGATCGAAGGCGGGGACGATGACGGGGAAAACGAGCCCGTGGGAGATCTCACTATCGAGCACGGCGACCTCGTCCCGGTAGAGCTTTCACCGGAGCAGGTGGCGGGAGCCATAGACGAGGTGACCCTGGTAGCGCTGCTCGCGACAGCCGCGCAAGGGAGAACGGTGATAAGTGGCGCGGGTGAGCTGCGACACAAGGAATCGGACAGGATACGAGGCACTGTAGAGGGGCTCAGGGCCATGGGTGCGATGATCGAGGAAACCGGGGACGGGATGGTGATCGAGGGTCCCACGGCTCTTCACGGAGCGCTCCTGGAAGCGCGCGGAGACCACAGGCTGGCGATGATGTTCGCCGTGGCCGGACTGGCGGCCTCCGGGACTACGGTAGTGGAAGGCTGGGAGTGGAGCGAAATCTCCTACCCTGGTTTCGCCGGGGAGCTCGCGAGGCTTTGCGGGAGAAGCGGGTGATGGACCGTAAGCGTAGGAAGAAGCCCCTCGCGGTTGCGATCGACGGGCCGGCCGCGTCGGGTAAGAGCACTGTGGCGCTTGGCCTGGCCCGGCGGCTGGGCCTCAAGCTGGTGGACAGCGGCTCCATGTACAGGGCCGTCACTCTGGTGGCGCTCGAGAGGGACGTAAGGATCGACGACGCGGAGGCGCTCGCTGATATTGCAAAAGAGATAAGCGGCTCTTTCAGGCTGGAGCTGCCCGACGGCGGGGCGTTGAAGGTATTCCTGGGGGACCGTGAAGTGACCCGCGACATCCGTTCTCACGGTGTGGGGGACGCGGTATCGCCGGTGTCGGAGGTAGCCGGAGTGCGCGAGGAGATGGTCCGGCTGCAGAGGGACCTCGCGAATGGAGTGGACGCGGTGGTGGAGGGCAGGGATATCGGAACGACCGTGCTGCCGGACGCCCAGGTTAATGTATTCCTGGAAGCGTCCTCCGCCGAGAGAGCGCGCAGGCGACTCGCGGAACTCGAGGAAAAGGGTGTGCGCGCGAGCGGGGAGCAGGTGGCGTCAGAGATCGAGAAGCGCGACTGTATCGATTCGACTCGGGCGGTAAGCCCGCTCAGGGCGGCTCCCGACGCCGTCGCTGCAGCGCCGTGAACCTCGAAGCTGTCGTGGATGAACGGCTGCTCGCCGGTGGTGTCGAGGTAGTTGGTGCCCGTTGCCGCCGCGGCCGCGATCACGGGCCTGCCGTGCAGGGTGAAGGGGCCGGCGCAGGCGATGACGCAGGCGGCGGGTTCGAGCAGCGAGCGCAGGGCGCCCTCGTCGTCGAGGGAGACGGCGGCGATCGGCGGCGGGTTCGGCAACGCGGCGGCGAGCGCCTCGAGCTTCTCCCGCGAGCGCCCGGCGATCACGAAGTCGGCCCCCCGCTCGGAGAGCTCCGCGGCGATCAGCTTGCCGGTGAAGCCGGTCGCGCCGTAGACGACGATCCGGCCGGAGGCGGGCGTTCCGTTCTGATCCGCTGACATCCACCGGGAGCCTAGTGGCGTACCGTTTCCGCCGATGAAGCTGCGCGAGCTGATGACGCACGCGGTGATCACCGCCGGGCGGGACGAGCCGACGGCGGAGGTCGCCCGGACGATGAGGGACCGCGGCGTCGGTTCGGTTGTGGTCACCGATGCGGGCGGCGAGCCGGTCGGCATCGTCACCGACCGCGACCTCGCCCTGCGCGTGCTCGCCGAG
>CAZAIS010000289.1:0-4159 GCA_964485255.1 uncultured Acidimicrobiales bacterium
CACCAGCGCCGCCGCCGGTCTTCTAGCGCTTACCATGACGGCATCACCCCGGCTTTCCACCAGTACTCAGGGTCAACGAAGATGATCGTCCCGTCCTCCCGCGCGCCGTCCAGCTCCTCCTTCGCCACGTCGATGCACTCGCTGGCGGTAACCTCGGGCGATACGGAATCTCCGTGCTTGGCAAGGGCGTATTCTTTGTCGATGAAGGTGGACTCGATCGCGTAGAGATCCCCGCTCTCAGGCATCTCGACCACGGGGATCGCATGCCCAGGGATGAGAGCCACGTATGACCTGACACCGACGGCTTCCATCAGAGCGCTCATGCAGATCGCCAGGTCCAGGCATGTCCCGGATTTCCGCTCGATGGTTTCCCTGGGGTACTGGACGTACTGGGATGCCGACCCCGTCCAGAAACCCGCCGGTTCCATTATGTACTTGACGCCGTGCGCCCTCAGGTTGTCGAAGGCGCTCACGAACGCCGCGTACGCGTCTTCGTCGGATGACCTCGTCTCGAGCCCGCCCGCTACCATGTGAGCGAACGACTTGGTTGTCTCCTCGTTAGGGGTTATGAACGCGGCGATGAATCGATAGTTGTCGAAGTTGTCCGTGAAAGTGACGATGTCCTTTTCCTTCAGGCTCGTGAAGACGAAGTCGTTCTTGCCGAGGAGGAAGATCTTCTCGTACTTCTCCTTGGGGTCGGCAAGCCCCTCGTACTCGTATTTCACGGTCAACTCGACAGGCGTCTTGGTCGTGATCGCGTTCACCTTCTCGGGGTCCAGCGGCGGCCAGCAGTAGTCGCGGACCGTCTGCCCCGGCCTGATTTCGTCGTACGTCTCCCCGGAGTTCCAGCCGGTCAGGTCCCCCACCTTGTAGGAGATCTTGAAGTTGCGCACAGGGATCTTGCCGGTGTTCTTGATGATGGTCTTCGCGAGCCACATGTCCTGGGAGTTGTCGCCATACGCCTTGTAAGCGGCGGTTATTACCTCGCCCCTGGTCAGCAGGTCGACGTCAAGCCTCACCTTCGAGGGGTCGTAGGCCGTCCCCGGGCGGGTCACCGCGAAGATGAAAACCACACCTGAGGCAACCATGAGCACTGACAGCACCACCACAAGAAGCGTCTTCGTGTTCTGCTCCACCGCGGTTTCCTTTCGTGATGCGTGCGCCACGGAAGCACGGTCAAGGTGTCGGCATGAAAATGTTAGCACAGAAACACCGTTTAACAGTACCGCCGAGGGCGCGTCGAGGCCTCAATCCACCCGGGACAGGTACCACTTGACGGCTTCGCGAACGGTATCGGCCAGGGGTGTCAGGCGCAGGTCCAGCCGGTCGATCGCCCTGGCGGGGTTGTAGCAGAGGGGAACGCCCGCGACCTTCATTATCTCCGGCTCCGGCGCGCGAACGCGCGGCACCAGGCGCGAGGCCAGGTCGAGGACCCTCCCGGCTCGCGAACGTGCCCGGGACTGCTCCATGGCCGAGCCGAGCTCGCTTGCAATGGACTCCACCAGAACGGAGTTCAGGACGTTAACTCCGCCGAGAATGAACGACTGACCCGCGCCGCTCCGCCCCAGGGCTTTAACGCACGCCTCGGCGGCGTCGGCGGCCCTTACGACGTTCACGCTCCCGGCGGGCTTGAGGTTCTCTCCCGAGGCGACCTGTCCAAGGAGCCACCACCCCGGCCCTCCGGGCATTTCACCGTTTCCGATGACGAGGGTCGGGCTCACGGTTACGCACCGGACCTTCCCGGAATCGTTGTACCTCTGCGCCAGGTCGCCCGCCGCCTGCAGAGCGTCGAGGCAGGAGAGCCCGAGCGGGTTACCCCATGCGGCGCTTTCGTCCCCGGGGTCATCATGGCCGCCGGGAGCGAAGGTCAGGGCCGAGCCGGCGTACACGAGGTCCTCGACTCCCAGGCGGGACATCGCGACCAGGAGGTTGCGGGTGCCTTCGATGAACCCTCGCGTACCGATGGGGCCCGCGCCGAAAAGCCGCCCGGATTCGCAATGGAACACGGCGCGGATACCGCTCAGGGAGGCAAGGCAGGATTCGGGGTCCGAGGTTTCCCCCTCGAAGGCCTCTATGCCCGCGCTCTCGTGCTCCGGTTCGACCTTCCCAGGAACGAGCACGCGCACACCGAATCCGTCGGACGCCAGCGCCCGGGCGATGTTATAGCCGAGGGTGGTGTCTACGCCGGTTACAAGGACGCTCACGTTTCCACCACCGGGGTCGTCTTAATCGACAAGCGGATCAAATCAGAGTCTCGTCCCGCACTCGCCGCAGAATGCGGCGCCCGTCTCTTCCACGACGGCCCCGCACGCCGGACACCTGGGCGAGGAAGAATCTTCCGTTGCGCCCTGAGGGTCGGGCTCGGGACCGGGGGGAGGCGGCGGCGGAGACACGGTGGCGCCGGGTGACTGTTGCGGCTCGGGCGCAACTGCCGGGGCGGCCGCAGGCTCGGGCGCCTGGAACGGCGTCCCGCACTCACCGCAGAAGCGCGCCCCGGGAGCAACCGCGGCGCCACAGGAGACGCACGCGGACCCTGTCTGCGCCAGGGGGGTCAGCGCGGCACCGCAGCTACCACAGAACTTCAGGCCCGCCGTCACGGGCGCCCCGCATGAAGCGCAGGCGCCGACGATCGCAGGCGCGGATTTCAACTGCTGCACGAGGGCCTGGAGCCTGGCGATCTCCGCCTGCGCGTTTTCGATTTCGACGTCGAGGTTACGGATGCGGTCCGCGTTTTCACTCAGCGCGGGATCGGAAACACGACCGCCGAGAAAGGCCTGGTAGGCAGCCTTCCCCAGCTCGGGAAAAGACTTGTCTCTTTCTCTCTGAAGGCGCTTGACCTTGCTCTTGAGCTTGGCGATCTCCCTTTGCGGCTTGGGACCGGAATCGTTGGCCATGCCTCCACCTCCACGACTTTCCGAGGTCGCCGATTCTAGATACTGATTCTATCATCTATTAAATAGCGGCCTATCCGGGTTTTTTTTGAGACTACCTTGTTCAGGAATGGCGAACCCGGCTCGAAGAGAGAGGGGCGAAACGGTGCGCGCGCTCGCAAGTATGCGAAAATAAAGCGACCGAGACCCTGTAGCCTGGAAGGAAGGTCGTTGGCGGTACCCTGGAGAGACCGCAAGCAGCGGGAGCGATTCGTAGAGTTCCTCAAGCTCGAGATCGAGGTGTTGAGAAGCGCGGCGGGCGGATCCGTGGACAAGGAGTTGCTCGCCCGGTACGAGGCGTTTCTGAAGGAATGTTTCCCGAGGACCAGGGCGTTCATCGAGTCCAGGCTCCCGGAGGATCCCGCCGGGGGTTTCTCGGACGAGATAAGGGTGGTGGCCTGGGCGGAAGCAAGGGCGGCCCGGGAGGGTTCCACCAGGGCCGAGGTGCCGGGGACCTGGACGAAAGACGAGATCGCCCGGGATATAAACGAGTGCTTCCGGGAGGCGCTTGGGCGGGCGGTACCAGGCGGCGAGTTCTGATGAAAAGCGCGCCGGGAGCCCTTTGGTGTAATCTTGAACCGTGATTTCAGGGGGATACTCATTTGGCAGATCTCAAAGGTTCGCGGATTCTCGTCGTTGACGACGACGAGGACACTCTGAAAGTGCTCGAGGCCGTGCTCACGTTGGAAGGTTTCCGCGTCGACCTGTGCTCCAATCCCGTCGAGGGCGCGGGCTTTGCGGAGTCGACCGGACCGGACCTAATAATCCTGGACATGATGATGCCCGGCAAGAGCGGGCTCGAGTTGATGATGGAAATAAGGTCGAAACAGTCCACGCGCCACATACCCATACTCTTCATCTCGGCCATCGGGGACGAGGCTGTCGTGGTCAAGGCTCTCAAGGGGGCCGACGACTACATGATCAAGCCGTTCAAGACCCTGGAGTTGATGGCGCGAATCTCGAAGATCCTCGAGCGCGCGGTACGGACGTCTCCCGAACTCCCCATGTCGAGGTCCGGGCGCCTCCAGCGTTTGCCGGTGCAGCGTGGAGACGAGACATTCCTCGTGCCGCTTGCGGAAATAGCCTATTTCGAAGCGGCCGGCAAGTATTCGTACGCTCACACCAGGGCAAAGAGATTCCTCACGGGGTTCAGCCTGGGGGAGCTGGAGAAAAGACTCGACAGCGGGAGTTTCGTCCGCGGGCACCGCTCGTACATCGTCCACGTCGAC
>CAZAIS010000290.1:0-4155 GCA_964485255.1 uncultured Acidimicrobiales bacterium
CGTACACATCCCGACGGTGTGAAGCCCTGCGTACCATGCACGGTTGAGCTCCTCGTCGCTCGAAAGGAAATACCCGCACGCGCCGGGATCCGCTATGTACGGTGTGTAGAAGACCGATGCGTCCGCGAGTGTGACGCGGCCGTGCCTCTCGGGGGTAATCCACAGGTACCTGAAGCCACCGCAGTGCGGGAGGCGGACCTGGTCTGTCGAGCGTGCCTTCACATGCGCGACATAAGACAATGGATCGATACGCGAGGCCGCTTCGGCCATCAGCAGGTTCTTTTGAAGATGGGTAATGGACTCCACCGCCTGAACGGCCACCCTGCGACAGCCGCCGGTCCCGAACCTCAGCACTGGGTAACCGCCTACTTCCCGGCCGAAATCAACCAGTATGCCGGTGTGACCCGTGGCTGTCAGCCGGAGCTCGAGCCCTGCGTTCTTGGAATACGGGAAGGTGTCTATCACCTTGCCGGTCAGGCTGGTAACCGATAGCCGCTCGGGTGTGACCGTAGTGGAGTCCGGCTCCAGCCAGTAGTCTCTTGTTGCAGCAGTTTCCTTGAGAACACCCGCCAAAGAACTCCCTCCGGATTGTCAGCCGGGCTCAAAGCCCCCGAGGCCTTTTCCCGACCGTCCTCGGAAGTGCGCCCGGCTACGGCGCTCAGACCAGGAGATAGGATAGCGCAACGAAATATCGCAGACAATCCGTCGCGGCGGCTCACCTCCTGGCGACGAACTGGATTCGCCTGGTTTCGTCACCGGGGCGTGACAGCCCGTTCGCGTCCAGGGCATCCACCCTTTCGAAGCCAGCGTCCCGTAACGCGGTTATTACCACTTCGGGCCCATAACAGTGCTCGCGGTGCCACTCCTCGGACATCGTGTACAGCCCGTCGGTGCGCCGCAGCATGTTGGTCATTCTCAGCGTATTGGTTCGCGTTTTGCCGTCCCAGCTCGACTCCCAGATCGAGATGCCAGCCTCCGTCCTGTGCACCATCACGATGGGTATCCCACCCACCTCCAGTTGCCTGCTGGTGTTGACGTCGAACAGCGCGTAGCCTCCTTCGCGCAGTGACGCGGCGAACCGGCGAAGCGTCTCGCGCAGAACGGTTTCATTCGCGGCGTAGTTCAGGGAATCGAAGTTGCAGGTGAGCAGGCCGACCCGCTCCGGCAGCTCGAGTCCGGTGAAATCCTGGCGCATGTAGATGATGTTCTCCCTGCCGCGCTCCATCATCGCGACGTCGAGCATCCGGCGCGACTTGTCCACCGCGTAGACCCTCACGCACCTCGAGGCGAGATAGCGGGCGGCCTGCCCCGTCCCGCAGGCGATGTCGGCCGCGACATCGAACGCTAACTCGTACCGCCTGGAGAGCCTCTCGAAGTTCTCGCGCCAGCAATCGAAAGCGACGTCGCCCACAAGCTCGTCGTACATCAGTGCCAAATCGCCGTACGGTTCACCGTCGAGTTCCGCTCTTTCCATCATCCTTCCCACGTGTGTCCGTCCCGCGGCGGGACCACCTTCATTCTAACCCGCGCGCTCAGATCCCCGCTCCGGACACGCCAGCGTGACAAGCCAAGTATTCCGCTCTATGATAAGAACCCGGGGAACAGCCTCTGGCGGTGGAAGAATCACCGTGTGGCAAGCAAGGAGGGAAAAATGAAGGAGCGGAAGGTAAAGAAGCTCGAGAAGAAGGCCAAGAAACTGAACAAGAAGGCCAAGAAAGTTAACAAGAAATCGGAAAGGGCCACCAAGAAGGCCGAGAAGGCCAGGGCCAAACGTACTCCCGAGGAGTAGCAGCGCCGCAAAGAGAACGCGCCACGGGGGCGGGGCTCCCGCGGCGCGTGTTCAACTTCTGAGAAACGAGGCCGGTACCGAAGCCCGGGTGGACAGGTACGCGTGGAGGCGCCATGAGAGTATGCCGGGATTGCGGTTTCCCCAGGAAGTTCGCGCGGTTCTTCGACTGGCGTAGTGACGGAACAATCATCAGCACCGACCACACCCGGTCCCGCTCTCAGATAACGTTCCTCGAGGCCGGCGAGATGGACAGCCTGTTCAGGGACCTCTCAAACACGATCGGCATCAACATTGACAGGATCCTCATCGGCGCGCAGAAAAACATCGGAAGGGAGATCTACGCGAACCTCCCGGTCCGCCACGTGAAACGTATTCCTGCCAAGCGATGGCTGAGGCCGCAGTGGCTGGCGCGGCTGCTGGTGAAGCTGGTCGCCACCGATATAGCCGGGCTTGGGGACGGGATCGTGAGCCTGGACCGTTATGTCGCCGGCAGTACCATGGTGATAAGGTTCCGCAACCCCGTTCTCGCCCCGCTGATGGTCGGCAGCCTCTCGGGCATTTATGAGTCGGTGGAGGACATGCCGGGCTCGAGCGTCGAGTACGGGATGGAGGGGGATGACCTGGTCATCCGGCTCGCGCACGCAGAAGAGTGCCCCGCCACAGAGGAGCGCCTCCGCCTCGAGGAGGTACAAGAAGGCGCGGGCCCTCTTCGCTTCGAGCGCTGCCTGTATTGCGGGGTCCCCCTCGATGCCTCGTCCACCTGGGAGTGGGACATCGGCAGGGGATACATCACCAACAAGAAGACCGGGAAGCGCGAGGTGGTGGTCGCCGTCCAGTCGGTCAATGCCCTGCTCCGCGAGCTGGAGAAGGAGCTGGGAGACGATGTGCCCCGCCTGGTATACGATCACCAGAAGGCCCTCACGCTGGAGAAGCTCGGCGGCTTACAGACGATAGAGCCGCGCGGGTTCATCGACTCCAGGATAGAGTCGATGGCCCTGCGCGGGTTCGGTTATCCCACCCGTCATGACTTCGACGGCTCGGCAGTCACGATCGAGATCTCCAACTCCTACAACCGCGACATATACGCCGCCAAGATCGCCGCCGCGCTGGAGAGCGCGACCGGCAAGGAGTCCGTCATCGATTGGCACCGAAGGGACCGGGCGGACGCGGCTTACACGATTTCGACCTGAGGGTTCTCGCGAGCGCGCCGCTGTTCTATCGCGAGCTTCCATGCACGAGACTTGCTCCGTGCGGCGGGAGCCACGTGACGACCCGGCGCCCGGACGCGATGTATTTTTCCCCGCTTGAACTTTTCAAGCCCATCGCGCAGCGACGGTCCCGGGATCCGTTTCCTGGCACACCTACCGAACCGTGGAGGGTATGGGCGAAATGCGCGTCAGCCCGACCGGGCCGGCCCGGGGCCTCAGGTGAAGCGTTTCGACCCGCCGCACTCTTCGACGCGTACTCCGTGGAGAGCAACGCCGGTGCTGAAGCCGGACAGCACTTTCTTGAGCTCGCCGTTCTTGCAGGTCAGGCACCTGCTGCCGGTTGAATCCTCACCGGGCTTCTGTAGCCTCTGGGACTTCTCGCCACAGCTCGAGCACACGTATTCGTAGATCGGCAACGGCCCTCCTCCTTGTTGATACGGTCAACCGGGAATGAAATCCGCCTCCCTCACCTGCACCAGCCCGATGGCCCCCGTTGGACAGGCGACCTGGCAGAGGCCGCAGCCCATGCATGCTTCCTCGTCGATTACGGCTCCCGCCGACTCATCCTCCAGGCTGATCGCGCCGAAGTAGCAGCGCTCGAGGCAGCTTCCGCACGAGTCGCACAACTCCGCGTTAACGCGTGCCGCGAACCGCGACGGGTCGCACATCTTGAGCCGGCGGTTGATGAGCATGGGAAAAGTCATGCAGCAATCGTTGCAGCAGTTGCAGATGAAATGCGTGTCCGCGGCCCGGTTCATCGTTACGTGGACAAGTCCCGCCTCCTCAGCCTTCCTGAGAAGGGCCAGGGCTTCTTCCCTGTCCACGGGGCGGCCGGTCCCCCTTTCGATCGCGTAAGTTCCCGCCTTCCCGAGCTGCATGCATATCTCCACGGGCCTGTCGCATTTCCTCGCGGTAAGGCGGCACGTGCAGTTGGTGACGGCTATCACCTCAGCCCCGTCTATCATTTCGCGAACGTCCTCGAAGGCCAGTATCCGCTGCCTGGCGTCAACCGACTCGCTGACCGGCACTATTCGTGTCACGGGGCGGGGCAGCATCTTTTCCACCATCTCGGAAAACGCCGGCCACTCCTCCTCCATGAATTCCTGCCACAGGTCCAGGAACGACCGGGGTGCCTCCGGCCAGAGAATCGAAGCGTCG
>CAZAIS010000291.1:0-4146 GCA_964485255.1 uncultured Acidimicrobiales bacterium
GAACCCGACCGGACAGCAGGCCGCCGTCGAGCTCACGTACATGACTCCGGGCGGTGCCGTGGAAGGACCGAAGGTGACGATGGACGCCAACACCCGCAAGTCCTTCAAGGTCTCCAACACGTGCCCGGGGCAGTGGGAGGTGTCGACCAAGGTGCACTCGGACAGGGCCGTGGTGGCCGAGAGGTCCATCTACGGCGGCGACAACGCCTGGGCGACCGAGTCGATAGGAACCTCGCAGCCGGCCGAGACGTGGTACCTGGCCGAAGGCTCCACCGGGCCGGGCTTCGAGACCTGGGTGCTGGTGCAGAACCCGGGCGAGAAAGAGGCCAACGTGAAGTTCACGTTCATGACGCCGGAAGGCGACGTGGCGGGACCGGTAGTGAAGGTGCCCCCGTCGAGCCGGACCACGTACAACATCGCCGGCACCGTGCCGGGGCGCTGGAGCGTTTCAACGCGCGTGGAATCCGACCAGCCCGTCATCGCCGAGCGCTCGATGTTCGGCAACGGGCGGATCTGGGCACACGACTCGATCGGAGTCACGGACGCCGACGACACGTGGTGCCTGGCCGAAGGCTCCACCGGGCCGGGCTTCGAGACGTGGATACTCGTGCAGAACCCAAACAACACGGAAGCCAAGGTTGACATCACCTACATGACGCCCGAGTCCACCAGGCCGGGACCCAGCGTGGTGCTGCCGCCGAACTCGAGGCAGACGTTCAACGTGGCGGGCTCGGTGCCGGACGTCTGGGAGGTATCCACCAAGGTGACCTCGGACAAGCCGGTGATCGCCGAGCGCGCCGTTTACGGCAGCGGCAGGGTATGGGGACACGACTCCATAGGGTGCCCCTGGTAGAGGATGAAGCAACCGGCATAGCCAATAAACCCTAGAGGCGGAAAAAGCCACAGGGCCGGGCACGCGCCTGGCCCTGCTCGCCGTGTGGTCAGACTGTTCTTCAACCGCGGACCGGTGCCCTGGCACCCGCGTGGCCGGTTGTCGGCGCCACGATAACGTGACATGAACAAGCTGAAGAGAAAAACAAGGGGCAGGGCGCTGGGCCTTGCCGTTATAGTCGTCTACCTGGGTCTCGCGTGCATTTTCACCAGGCCGATGATAGCCGAGGGCAACCGCGCCACGTACAAGGATCCGAACGACCCGACTTTCCAGGCGTGGACGCTGGCCTGGGACATCAAGACCATCACGAGCAACCCGCTCGACCTCTTCAACGCGAACATCTACTACCCGAACCAGTACACACTCGCGTACTCGGACCACCAGCTAACAACCGCCCTGACGGCCCTGCCGTTCATGGCCTTGACCGGCAACGCGGTGCTCTCGGCCAACCTGACGCTGATCCTGAATTTTTTCCTCGCGGCTCTCGGCGCCTACCTGCTCGCTTACCACCTCAGCCGCAACAGGGCCGCCGCGTTTTTTGCCGGGGTCGCGTTCGCTTTCGCCGCGCCGAGACTGGCTCACATGGGACACCTCCAGCTCTCGAGCGCGGGCTGGATACCTTTGTGTATCCTTTTCCTGCACAAGTACAGCGAGGACGGGGGCTGGAGGAACGCCGCTCTCGTAGGCCTGTTCCTCCTCCTGCAGACGCTCGCGACCTGGTATTACGGGATCATCCTGTCGGTAGCCATCATCCTCTTCCTCATAGTGCGGCTTATCGTAGACCGCAAGTCCTTCACCTTGCGCTGGACGGCCACCATTGCGGTCGCGCTGCTGGTCGCCGGGGCTCTCATCGTCCCCTTCGCCATACCGTACCTGAAGATACAGTCCAGGGACGCGCGGTTCGTGCGGACCATCGAGGAGGTGGACATCTTCTCGGCTGACGTCCGGGACTTCCTGGTGGCCTCGGATACGAACTTCCTATGGGGTAAAGCCACGGCGGGCCTGAGGAACACCACTGTCTCGCGAGGCGGTCCCACCGAACGTTCCCTGTTCCCCGGCCTTTTGCCCCTGGGGCTCGGAATCGCAGGGGCGGTCGTCCTGTTCATGAAGGGCAGGGACAAAGAGCGGTTCTACGCGCGTTTCTACGTTACGCTTGGGGCCGCCGGAGTGCTGCTCTGCCTCGGAAGCAGGCTGAACTTCTTCGGGCGCTCCGTGAACATACCGATGCCTTACGACCTCCTGTACTACACGTTCCCCGGATTCAAGGTCATACGGGTCCCGGCCCGGTTCATCATACTCGTGCTGCTCGCCCTGGCCGTCCTCTCGGCGTTCGCGGTACGGTTCATTCTGCAAAAGGTCACCGCCTGGAAGAGCGTGGGCTGGAGCGCCGCGGCCTTCGTGGTGATTGTGGGCCTGCTGCTGCTGGATCTCATGTCGGTGAGCCTGCCGATGTACCGCGTGCCCCTGAAGGAGGATTTTCCACCCGTCTATTCGTGGCTCGAAAAACAGCCGGGCGAGACCCCGGTGGTGGAGCTGCCGCTCGCGGACTACGACCCGAAGACGTTCCACGACGGTCTCCAGTACGAGGACACGTGGCTCGTGCGCGAGCCGCTCCGCACTTACTACTCGGTACTGCACTGGAAGAAGATCCTTAACGGCTACAGCGGATTCATCCCGACGACCTACTACGACGCCGTCAAGGCCACCTCGGATTTCCCCTCCAGGAAATCGATCGCGTTTCTCAAGGAGAACGGGATCAAGTACATCATAGTACACGGCAAGGAGATGGACCCCGCGGCCCTTCAACGCCTCTTCGACTACACCCGCTCCTTCAAGGACCTCCAGCCCTGGAAAGTCTTCGCCACCGACTACGTCTACCGCATCCGCTGACTTAACTTTTCGGGGTCAGGTCTAGTTTGTTAAGCCTGGAGTCTGCGCCACGGATCCGCGGATTTGAGCATCTCACCAGTGACAACAGGCACTTCGAAGCCGGAAGCGAACGGCGCCGTCACAGGGCTGCTCCCGGGCTCGCTCGGCTTATCGGAATCCTGAAAGGGGCCGATTAGTCTGTGGAGACCACCTGATGTCGAGAGCCGGAAATGCGATGATATCGGTAACCCCGTACCCGGAGAATGGCTTCAGAATCGAAGAGCGCGCGGCAGGCCGGCCCGGAAGCGCCATGATTCTTCTTATCGTGGCGGGGCTTGTCGCGTTATTCCTGACAGGCTGTTCGGGCGCGGCGGCCCTGTCGGCCAGGCAGGTGCTTGCGAAGTCGGTCGCCAATCTCCTTGCGCTCAAGAGCTACCGGTATGAAGGCGTCTCCAGCCTGAGAGTGGCAAAGGACCCGCGCCTCGACAACGAGTCCAGGTTCAGGACCACTCTCGTCCAGAACCAACGGGGAGGACTTGACGGTCACATGGTCGTCGAATCCCCCGGCTATTCCTACGAGACTTACAGTCTCGACGGGAAAGAGTACACGCTTGTGGAAGGATGCGGGTGGACGAAGGTGGAAAGGCCGCCCGGGTACGGCATGGTATCAACAGACGCCAGGCGGATAATCGCGCGGTTCGCCGAGCTCGTGGAGGACGTCAGGATGGTGGGGCAGACATCCGGCGAGTATACGATCTCGATGGTAATGGGCGAGAAGTACCGCCGGGGAGCGGCCGCGCTGGTGGGCGCGGGGGTATACACTCCCGGGAAAGACGGCTCCGGGTGCGACACGACAATGACTCTGGTGGTCGGTCGCGCAGACATGAGGATAGTCAGCTCCAGCATGAACGACTCGCGGGCGGCGGAAGGCGAAATGCCCGCAATCACCATTACGACACATGGCACCTACTCGGATTTCAACAGACCCTTCAGCGTGAAACCTCCGGCTGAAGCCCTCAACGCCGTCCAGGTCAGTGAAGAGGAAGCGCCTGCAACGCGGCAGCCACAGTAAGGCCGCGCGCTTCGAAGCTACCGCCGCTTCGCGGCGGAATACCTCGCGGTGCTATCCGAAACAAACCGCCGGCTTGCTTTGCCACCAGGCATGACCTATAATCAGCTTGTATTGCTATGCTTCGGAGGTACCTTGCTCGCTAAAGTCTATGGATCGACACTCGTCGGTATGGATTCCCATCGTATTCAGGTCGAAGTTGACGTCACGGGAGGCCTTCCTGGAATGGAGATGGTCGGCCTGCCCGACGCGGCACTCAGGGAATCCCGCATCAGGGTGAAATCGGCAATGAAAAACTCCGGTTATGCTTTCCCCA
>CAZAIS010000292.1:0-4121 GCA_964485255.1 uncultured Acidimicrobiales bacterium
CGAGCAGCTCGGTGGTGACGCCTATGATCTCATCCTTGGTGTTCACCTCGGCGGTAACCGCGCCTCTCAATGCCCTGACCCTCATCTGTCCTCCTCCATTGACTCAGGCTTCGAACCCGGTCTGCCTGTAAAGCCGACGGATTTCCTCCGGCTCCAGCTCCCTGAAAGCCCCGGGCCTCAGGTTGCCGAGCCCCAGGCTTCCTATCCTGACCCTGTTGAGTGACAGGACCGCGTACCCCAGGTGGTCGAATGACCTCCTGATCTGACGCTTCTTCCCGGCGTGGATCACCATGTCCACCTGGGCGCGGCCGCCTCTCTCACCGATCACGGATACGCGCGCCGGCCCCGTATCCCCGTCCTCCAGGAGGAGCCCCCCCCTCAGGCTTGCCAGGTCATCCGGCCTCGGCACGGGCACGATCTCCAGCACGTACTCCCTTGGGACTCCGAAGCCGGGGTGCATCAGCCTGTGCGCCAGGAACCCGTCGTTGGTTAAGAGTATAAGCCCGGTCGAATCCATGTCCAGCCTGCCGACGGGAAAGAGCCTGTGCGCCCCCGCCCGTTCCTCCGGCAGGAGGTCCAGGACCGTCCTTCGCCCGTGGGTGTCGGATGCCGTGCTGACGACACCCCGCGGTTTGTTGAGCGCGAAGTACCTTGGTTCGGGCTCGGGCCGGAGCCTTATGCCGTCCACCTCTATTTCGTCGCCCGCAGCCGAGGCCCGGTCCCCCAGCTTCACCGTCCTGCCGTTCACCGTCACCCGGCCCTCGAGGATCAGTTTCTCAGCCGCCCTCCTCGAGGCCAGGCCCGCCCTCGCCAGTATCTTCTGTACCCTCTCCGGGGACGGGTCCCGCGTCCCGGCCAATGTCGTCCTCCAGTTCCCACGAAAGGCTTCTCTTGATCTTCTCGATTGTCGCGTCGTCGGGAGCGAACTCCTCCAGGCCGGGCAGGTCGTCAAGGTCCCTCAGCCCGAAGCGCTCCAGGAACTTGTCGGTCGTCCCGTACAGCGCCGCGTATCCCGGGGGCCCGCCCCTGCCGACGGCCTTCACCAGCCCGCGCTCCTCGATTGTCTTCATGACCCCCTCGGACTGGACGCCCCTAATCTCCGCCACTACTCCCCTGGAAACCGGCTGCAGGTAAGCGACGATAGCGATGGTCTCCATGGCGGCCCTTGTAAGCCTCGGGTTCACCTGCGACTTGATCAGCCTGGAGATATAAGGGGCCGCCAGCGGGGCCGCGTAGAACCCGAACCCCCCCGCCACTTCCCTTATCACCAGTCCGCCGTCACGGGACGCGTAGGATTCGGTCAGCCTGTTCAGGATCTCCCTTACCGCGCCGGGGTCGAACCCGGTCAACTCGCAGAGCGCACCGGCCGAGAGCGGCTCGGGAGATACGAACAGCAGCGCCTCTATGACGTTCATCTTGTCGCTCTCGGACGATGCGGGCCGAGGAGCGCCGTCGGCATCGGGTAGGCCGTACCCGCCCCCCTCGTGATCCGGACCTTCAGGCGGCATTTCCCTCATCCTTCCGCTTCCTTATGTCAATCTCACCGAATATCTTCCGTTGCGCGAGGGTTACCTCACCCCGCTTGAACAGCTCGAGTATGGCAAGGAACGTGGCAATCACCTCCAGCTTTGAACCGCACTCCCGGACGAGTTCGCTGAACCTTGCGCTTCCTCGAGCCTCGACCCGCTTCCTGACCTCCTCGATCCTCTGCGCGACCGAAATCCTTATCGGCGCTATGAAAGTCGTGTCCACCTTATCGGTGGCCCTCTCTATCAGCAGGTCCATCAAAGCGCGCGCAAGGTCCCCGGGCGCCACCCCCTCGAACGGGTCGGGGTAGAGAGACGCGTAATCCTCCTCGAGCTCCCTGAGCCTTGTCGCGTACCAACCGTGCTCCGCGTACCCGGCCGCGAGCCAGTCGGCGGCGTTGGAGTACTGCTTGTACTCCACGAGCCGCTCGATGAGGAAAGCGCGCGCGGTCAGCGTCTCGTCGGCCTCCTCGAACTCTTCCTCCTCGCCTGGCATCAGCGACCGCGTCTTTATAAGCAGCAGCGTGGCCGCGATAAGTAGAAACTCGGTGGCGGTATCCAGGTCAAGCTCGCTCGCCATCTCCACGTGCTCGAGAAACGACTCGGTAATCTGGGAGATCGGCACCTCGTGGATGTTCAACTCCTGCTTCATTATCAACTGGAGCAGCAGGTCGAACGGCCCTTCGAATACCTCTATCTTGACCTCGAAGCTCAACTGCCTCTCCTAGAGGCTGCCGATGTTCATTGCCCGCCTGGCCCTGTCCAGTGACTCCGAGACGATCGGGTTAACCCGGGAGGCGCCCTCCTCGAGTATCTCACCGATCAGCCCGGTCTTCTTTTTTAGACCGGCACGCCTGTTTCGAAAGCCCTCCAGGTCGTCCGCTATCCTCCGGGCGAGCCTGTCCTTGCAGTCGGTGCAGCCGGTTGTCGCCTCGGAGCACTCCCCGGCAACGCTCTCTAGTTCATCGGGGAAGTAGACGCGGTACATCGTGAACACGCTGCACACCTCCGGGTGGCCCTTGTCGTGGCGCCTCCTCCTGGCGGGATCCGTTATCATCTTCCGCACCTTGAGGTGAATGTCCTCGGGGCTCTCGTCCAGGCCGATGTAGTTACCGTACGACTTGGACATCTTCCGCCCGTCCGTGCCGGGTATCTTCGGCGAGCTCGAGAGTATGGGTTGAGGCTCGGGAAACGTGTCACCGTAAAGGGAGTTGAAGTCCCTGGCGATCTCGCGGGTCAACTCGAGGTGGGGGAGCTGGTCCTCACCCACCGGAACGAGCTCGGCCTCGACGCACAGTATATCCGTCGCCTGCAACACCGGGTACCCCAGGAACCCGTAGGTGTTCACCACTCTCGACTCCAGCTAGCGCAACTGCTCCTTATAAGACGGGTTACGCTCCAACTCGCCGAGCGTGATAACCATCCCGAAATAGAGGGCCAGCTCCGGTATCGCGTGTATGTCCGATTGCCTGTAGATCGTGCACCTGGAAGGGTCGAGCCCCGCGGCGAGCCAGTCCAGGACCATCTCGTTCGTCCACGTCCCGAGCATCGAAGTGTCGCGGTAGACAGTGGTGAGCGCGTGCCAGTCCGCCACGAAGAAGTAATACTCGTGCGTATCCTGCAGCCTCACCATGTTCTGGAGGTTCCCGTGATAGTGCCCCAGGTGGAGCCTCCCGCTCGGCCTGTATCCGCTCACTACCCTGTCCTTCAAGCGCGCACCTCCGCTTTTTCAACTCGAGATATATTCAGACGGAATCCCCATTATCCAGCCGATCAGCACGAAAAGAGGCCTCAGCAGTTTATAGATCTGGTTGCCCAGCAACCACACGATCGGGAAGATAATCACGAACCCCCACGGGGCCAGCCTGTCGTAGGTGGCCCTGGCGGAGGGCGGGAGGAAATATTCCACGACGTGGGAACCGTCGAGCGGTGGGACCGGGATCAGGTTGAAGAACCCCAGCCAGAGGTTGATGAACGCCGCCGAGTAAAGGAAAACGAACAGCTCGGAAACCTGGTAACCGGAGATCGGGTTGGCGCCCGCGAGGTTTGCGATCATGCCGATCAGCGCTATGGCGAACGCGAGCACGAAATTCGTGAGCGGCCCGGAAAGGGCCACCAGCATCATGTCGCTCCTCTTCTTGAGGAAATAGGGGTTTACCGGTACCGGCTTCGCGTAGCCGAACGTAAACGCCCCCCTCGACAGGAGCAACAGCCCGATGGGAAGCACGACGGTTCCCCATATGTCGATGTGGGCGATCGGGTTGAGCGTAAGGCGCCCGGCGTTGCGCGCGGTGTGATCGCCCCGCCAGTCGGCCACACGCCCATGCATGTACTCGTGTAAGACCATGCCTATCAGAAGGCCTATTGCCAGGTAAATTGCTCCCTGCCAGCCTCTCAACTGTCCCTCCGTCACTGCTTGTCGGCGACAGCGCCCATTCTATTTCCGCGTCAACCTCGTTACAAGGCGACTCTACTGGCGCTCCAGGGGTTGTTCACGCGCGCGGGTGTGACTTCCGGTACACGCTCCTCAAGTGATCCCTCGTGACCTCCGTGTAGATCTGCGTGGTCGCGATACTGGCATGACCGAGCAACTCC
>CAZAIS010000293.1:0-4117 GCA_964485255.1 uncultured Acidimicrobiales bacterium
CGATGTACGACAAGAGTTACTTCAAGCTGGGCGTGCGCTTCGCCGACGCCTGGTCCATCGGCAAGTCCCTGATGTAGCGCAAAATAGGGGACAGGCGTAAATATTGCATCGGCCTGTATCCTTGAACCGTGGTTGAGCGCAAGAGGCCGATGCAAAATTTACGCCTGTCCCCTATTTTGCGTGGTAGTATCGGAGGGTAAGCCGGCGCGGGGAGGTTAGCCATGAGCAAAGCGCGGGTCGCCGTGCGACGGGTAGGGACCGATCCGGCAGGCGCCGTCCGGGGCTTGCTCGAGAGCTTCCCCGAGGTCGAGCGCAAGCTCTGGACGTGCTCCAACGTTTTCATCAAGGTCAACGCCGTATACTTCCACAAGCACCTCTTCACGTCGATACCGCTCATCGCGGCCGCGGCCCGCATCGCGAAGGAGTCGGACCCGCGCAAGAGGGTCTTCATCATGGACAACTGCTCCCAGGGCAACTTCACTCGCCTGTGCTTCGCCGCGACCGGGATCCGGAAGGCCGCGAGGGGTATGGGGGCCAGGTGCCTGTACCTCGACGAGGAGAAGCAGGTCGAGGTGACGCTGGTCCCGGGCTCGGAGGAGCGCTACTCTTTCCCGGCCGTGCTCCAGAACCATCTCATCGACGAGAGGGAGGACTCCTTCTACCTGAACATGCCGGTGCTCAAGGCGCACTGCCAGGCGCAGATGACCGCGGGTCTCAAGTGCCAGATGGGCCTGCTCGATGACGAGGACCGGGCGCGCCACCACAACCACGGGCTGCACCAGAAGATCGTGGACATATACGGTTTCATCAAGCCCGATTTCACGATCGTCGACGCAATAAAGGTGCTGGCGCGCGGGCCGATGCCCGCGGGCCGGTACGTCGAAGGCCTGCTGCGCGACAGGGACGTGGTGATCGGCGGGGACGACACGGTGGCCGTGGACGCCGTCGCGGCAAAGGTCATGGGCCACGAGCCCTTCGAGGTCGAGCACGTCAAGCTTGCCGCCGCGCAGGGGCTGGGGGTCGCCAACCCGGGCCAGATCGAACTCGACGGCGAGATCCCGCCGGCGGCCGGCGAGCCGATACCCTGGGAGTTCGAGACCCACTTCCCTTCGAGCATCAAGTTCGTGATCGGACGGGACGGGGCCTGCTACGAGGGGTGCCTGGGGCATACCGAACAGGTGCTGGAGCTGGTGGTGAACGAGGGACACACACCCGGGGAGCTGGAGGGCAGGCCGCTCACGATTGTAACGGGAAAGGGGTTCGACGACGAGCAGCTCGAGGGGCTGGACGAGCCGGTGGTCGTCGTCGGCGAGTGCGCCTGCGAGGAGGTGCTCGAAAGGGTACGCGGCTCTTACGCGGTTGTTGACGGGCTCGACACCTGCGGTCGCTGCGACAACATCCTGAACCTGGCCGTCAGGCACTTGAAGGTGAGCCCGTTCGGAATGACCCCGGTGAGCGCGCCCACGGTCTTGTACCACCTGCTAGTCGGCAGGCTCAACGGCTTGAGGTACGAACTGCCCAAGTGAGAGACCGCCGCCGGTGCCCCCGGCCGCGGCGGTACCCCGCCGGGCCGGGTCCGCAAGCGGGCAGGTGAACACACGTCGGCGTCGCTGGACGCCGCCGCCGGTGACCCCGCTCCTCCGGAGCCCACGGGCCCCGATCGGTCGGCACAATCGGAACAACCCCGATTCTCCGGTCCGGACCGCGAAGAAAAAGGGCGGCTCGTGGAGCCGCCCCTCTTCATCATCAATGGCACCCGATCAGTCGGAGAAGCCCCCGATCGAGTCCGCGCCGCCCCAGCGCCCCTGCGCGTACATGGAGCGCTCGACGATGACTCCACCCGCGGTGAGGCACTCGACGAGGACCGACGCCGACGCGCTGGGCAGCCTTTCGGCCATGTTGTAAGTCTTACGTGACCCCGCCTTCACCGTATCGATGAACGACACGTTGTCCTTGCCCCCCTGCTGCAGGTAGGAGATACGCACCTTGACGTCCTTCGCGCCGGGGTTCTGCACCAGGGTGTACGTCTCGAACCCTCCGTCATCGGGGCTGGCGGCCCCGTACGGCACGTACCAGGTACGGTGCGGGCTGTTGACCCCTATCGAGTCGTGCATCGCCTCGCCGGAGCCGGGAACCGAGGGGATGCTCCAGTACATGGCGCGCTCGGCCACGATGGGCACGTCCGCGTGCACGTGCGTGGAAAGGTCCATGTCCGGGAACCTTTCGTTGACCCTGACGGTTTTCCTGGAGGCCGCGGGCAGCGCGAACGGCACGTCCTGCGAGGCGCCTTCGCTGGTGTTGTAGGTGATCGTGACGTTGGCCGGGATCCGGTTCGGGTTCTGAACGAGCACGTAGGTCGTGAAGCCCCAGGCAGTCGAGCCTTCAGCCAGGTAGAAATCGGGCTCGGGCGCAGTAGTCCCGACGGATTCGTGTCCCTCCCTGCGGACCATCTCGCCGCTCTCCGGGGATTTCCAGTACTTGTACATCGACCTCTCGGCTATGACCGGCACGTTGCCGGTCACCTGGATTGAGGCGTCGGCCTCCCCGACGTCGTCCTTCATGCCGAACGTGGCGCGGGATCTCGCCGGCACGGTCTTCTTGAAGGCGGAGGGCCCGCTTCCCTCGATCATGTACGTAAGGGTTACGTCTGCCGGCGTGTCGTTGGGGTTCTGGACGAGTGTCCAGCACTCGAAACCCCAGGCGCTGGAGCCCTCGGCAAGGAACCAGTCGAAGGCCGGGGCCGTTACCCCGATCGAGTTATGGACGGCGAACCCCTGCCCGTAGCCGGTGGCCCAGGACATGGTCCGGTCCACCCCTATGGGCTTCGCGTCGACCGTCTGCACCTTCGCGGAAAAGTCCGTCTCGTACCCGAGGTCCTCGTTCGCGAAGATATTCGTCTGGCTCGCGGGCGGGAGCTTGACCTGGCGCTCCTTGATGACGCCGGAGCCCGCGGCGGCGCCGGGGTCCATGTAGGTTACCCGTGCCGTCGTCTCTCCGTCGTTGGGGTTCTGGATGGAGATGATGGTGCTGAACCCCCAGGCCGTCGTGCCTTCCGCGAGGTACCAGGTGTCGGTCACTTCAGTTACGCCGAAGCCCCCGGGCATGAGGTTGGCCTTGTCCGCTTTGCCGGCCGAGTCGATGTATGTGACCCAGACATCCGAGGGTCCCACCACCGCGCCCGGGGCTATCTCCAGTTCCGCTACGATCACGTTCTTACCGCGGATGTCCACCGATTTCACGCTGATGCCGGGCTTCGCGAAGACGGGCATGGCCTTGGCCGCGATGTCGGCGTTGGCGCAGGTTATCGTAACGGCGACGGTTTCGCCGCGCCCCGCCGAGTCGGGGGACACCGAGGTAACCACCGGCAGGCCGGCGCTGTATGAGAGGCCGGTCCTGTTCAAGCCGTCATCGAGCACCGAGCCCGCGTACAGGCGGCTCCGGGCCAGGCTGCAAGCCAGCGGCCTCGCGTACCAGCCGTCGAAGCTCGCCGAAGGCAGTCCCAGGTCCAGCCAGTTCGCGCCCGCGGCCTGCATGATGTTCTTCCAGACGTGACCCGATTCCGTTCCCGCGTAGAGCACGTTGTTCTGATCGTCGTGTATCAGGCCGTGGACTCCGACGAATTCGCCGAAGCCCCCCATCGCCTGCCAGGTGGATCCGGTCCGCGGGTCGGTATTGCGCAACACGTTACCGTTGCGGGTACCCGCGTAGAGAATGCCTTGCGCGTAGCAGAGAACTCTCACCTCGCTGCCGTCGGGGGTACCCATCGCCGTCCAGGTCGTGCCCGCGCCGGGGTCCGTGTTCCGGTACACGGCGCTGTCCTCGCTCGCCGCGTAGAGGCAGTTCCCGTCGTTTGCCAGGTAGTCGAGCCAATCCGTGCCCGCTACCCCCGCGCTCTGCCAGGTCGTCCCGGTCAGCGGGTTGGGATTCCTGAACACCTCCGCGTCCTCACGGCTCGCGGCGTACAGGTTCTTTCCGTCGTAGGACATGGAGAAGATACGCGAGGTGGCGGGGCAGGACGTATCCGTCCACGTGTCGCCGGCGAGCGGGCTGTCGTTCCTGTACACGGCGCCGTCGCTCATCCCGGCGAAGAGCCTTCCGCCAATGACTATCAGCGAAC
>CAZAIS010000294.1:0-4113 GCA_964485255.1 uncultured Acidimicrobiales bacterium
CTCCTACTCGGGCTCGGGGCGCATGATTACGGCCCACTCGTTGCTGCTGGGCAGGAGCGAGCTGAACGACGACGTGACCGAGATGATCTACAAGTGCCAGATGTGCGGGGCCTGCGACGCGGCATGCAAGGTGTACCGCGACGACATCGACCTGACGGAGGTCCTGCTCGAGCTGCGCGCGCACTGCGTGGAGAGCGGGCAGCTCGTCTTAGAGCACATGGCGATGATCGACGCCCTGAAGCGCGAGGACAACGTGATCGGAGAGCCCAAGGCGAAACGCGGCGACTGGGCCGAGGGGCTCACGGTCAAGGACGTCAACACCGAGCGCGCGGACGTGATGTTTCACGCGGGTTGCCGCTTCTCCTACGACACGGAACTGAGGGATACCGTGCGTGGCGCCGTCCGGCTCCTGCTGGACGCCGGCGTGGACGTCGGCATCGCGGGCAAGGAGGAGTCGTGCTGCGGGGCGCGGGCATACGAGCTGGGCTACCGCGGCGAGGCGGAGAACTACGCGGACGACATGGTCTCCAGGGTCAAGGCGTCGGGGGCCCGCACTCTCGTTACGGCCTGCTCGGACGGGTTCGCGGCGCTGCGGTTCCTTTACCCGAGGATGGGCAAGGAGCTTCCCTGCGAGGTGATGCACGTAACCGAGTTCCTGGCGCGCCTCGTGGCCGAGGGGAGGATACGGCCCTCCCGGAGCGTGGACCTCCGGGTGACCTACCACGACCCGTGCCACCTGGGGCGCATGGCCGAGCCGTTCCTGGGAGCCTTCAGCGGCGACAAGCTTTCACGCCCGATGAGCATGAAGCGCGCGGGCAGGAAGGGTGTCTACGACGCGCCCCGGGACCTGCTGCGCTCCATACCCGGGGTCGAGCTGACCGAGATGGAGAGGATCCGCGAGTACTCGTTCTGCTGCGGGGCCGGGGGCGGTGTCTACGAGGCTTTCGGCGAGTTCGCGTCCTGGACGGCGGCCGAGCGGCTGCGGGAAGCCGAGGCGACGGGGGCCGAAGCCCTCGTGACCGCCTGCCCCTGGTGCGAGAAGATATTCAAGGAGGCCGTTGCCGAGACCGGCATCGAGCTTGACATATATGATCTGACAGACCTCGTCCTGAAATCGACCGGCAATTAGGCGCCGGGGGCGCCTGGGGATTCGTGACCGGAGGGGGGCCCAGATGGAAGAGTTCGATGTCGTGGTGGTGGGCGCCGGGCCCGGCGGCGCAATGGCGGCGAAGACGGCCGCGGAAAGCGGTCTGAAGACCGTCTTCTTCGAGAGGGGGCGCAAGTCCGGCGAGAAGAACTCCTCGGGCTGCGGCCTGGGGCAGAGGTGGTGGAAAGACTACCCCGAGCTGATGGAGAAGATCGTTCAGCTTCCGTCCGCGCGCAAGGTCGAGATGGTCGTGATCAACCTCCTGGACGAGAACGACCGCCTCAGGTACCGGTGCGGCACCACGGGGTCGGACCTGTGCGCGAACAGGTGGCCTCACGGCATGGACGGCGTCAGCGTCTACCGAAAGGACCTGGACCCGTTCCTCGCGGATCTCGGTGTGGCGGCCGGCGCGGAGCTGAGGTGCTCGACGCTGGTGAGCGACGTGATCATGGACGGCGGGATAGTTACAGGCGTCAGGACCGACGAGGGCGAGGAGATCAAGGCGAAGGTCGTCGTGGCCGCCGACGGGGCCATGTCCACGATGGCCAGAAAGTCGGGAATGCGCAACCGATGGGGCGGCGGGTGCACGCTGGTGCCCCAGCTCGACTTCTCCTGCGACGAGTCGAAGATGGACGACATAATCGGAAACGCGGAGTGGGTGTGGTTCGGGCCGCTTTACGGGACCTACCAGGTCAACTTCAGGGACGGCTTCCACATCGGCAACGGGCAGTGGCTGCGCGACGACTGGAACCAGAAGCCCGCCGACATGATCCAGGACATAGTGGGGATGGCGCCGTTCCAGGCCATGTGCAGGGCGCTTGACGCGAAGCCGCGCGAGTACCAGACGCACCTGCTCCCCTGGCTCAAGAAGCCCCCGAAGACCTACACCGGCGGGATGATGCTCGTCGGCGACGCCGCCGGGTTCCCCTGCCCCCTGGAGGCCGAGGGCATCTGGCACGCCGTCACCTCGGGGAAGATCGCATCCGAGACCGCGGCCTGGGCGATCGAGAAGGGGGACGTCGCCGAGCGCGCGATGGCCGAGTACGAGAGGCGCTGGAAAGCCTCCGACCTGGGCAAGGAGCACGAGTTCGGCCAGGAGTTCGTTGACCTCTGGGACTCGAGCATCTTCGACCCGGCTCTGATGACCAGGCAGATCCAGCTCCTCCTGGAGTTCTCAATGCTTCACCCGTTCTCGATAGTCTTCGACTGGGGCGACGCCCACATGGACTGCTTCAACCAGCACCTGGAGCACTTCCTCGACCTGGTCCCCGAGTTCGGCGAGTTCGGCGCCAGGTACATCAAGCCGCTGGCCCGGGGCGTCTGGCCGAAGAACGTGAAGCGCATCCTGCTGCAGGTGAAGCCGAGGGTGCCGGGGCTCAAGCACCTGTCCGACGAGAGGTTCTTCAAGGTGGTAGCGCTTCTGTCGAAGTCGCTGGCGCCGTACCTGGACCCGTCCGCCCGGCAGGAGGCGCCCCTGCCGCGTGGGAGCCTGCAAAAGGGAAGGAGGGCGTGATGGGAAACGGGAAGATCGACCTCAAGAAGCTCGTCAAGCGCGTGGACGCCGACAAGACCGGCGACTTCATCACACTTGACGAGGATAAGTGCGACGGCTGCGGCCGCTGCGTAATGGTCTGCTCTTTCAACCTCTGGACGGTCAAGGACGGCAAGGCCAGGCTCGCCCCGAAGTACCAGTCGCTGTGCATAGAGTGCGCCGGCTGCTGGGAGATCTGCGACCGCGAGGCCATCGACTTTTCATACCCCAGGGGAGGCACCGGCATTATCATCGAATACGGCTAGCTCGATCCAGGCCTGCTCCAGCTCGCCACCGCCACCCGGCAGTGCCCCGTTCGGTGCGTTCGGTGCCCGCGTTTGGTGCCTGTCACCTGATGCCCCACCCCGTGTTTGCGCGTTTGGTGCCTGGCACCTGATGCGCCCGCGTTTGGTGCCTGGCACCTTTTGGCGCGGGCGGTGGCGGCGCGGTCGCGATTTCCCGCGCTTAACGCTTTGACCGTGTGGACTATTCATCGCGCTGGCATATAATCAGTCCGTTCTTGTATTCGAACGGAGGATGCCATGAAGAAATACGACCTGATAGTGGTAGGTGGAGGCCCCGGCGGGTCCGTCGCGGCCAAGACCGCCGCGGAACTGGGCCTCGATACCATCTTCTTCGAGAGGGGCACGCGCCCCGGAGAGAAGAACGTCTCCGGCACCGGCCTTAGCCCCAAGTGCTTCCGCGACTTCGATTTCATGCGGAAGATGGACCTGCCGAACGAGCGTGTCGCTACCATGGCCACGCTCCACCTGAGTGATGACGAAAACAACGAAACGAACTTCTTCTCGTTCAGCCCCTCGGCGAACGCCCCGTACCCGGAGGCGCGGGAGTACCTCACCCGCAACGTCTACCGAAGTGAGCTCGATCCATGGCTCGCGGAGCTCGCTACGGGAGCCGGCGCCGAGCTTCGGACATCGACCAAGGTCACCGGTGTTACACGCGACGGCTCGGGCAGGATCGACGGCGTGAGGACCGAGGGAGGCGACGAGTACAGGGCCGACCTCATCATCGGCGCCGACGGCGTGATCTCGACGGTCGCGCGTACGGCGGGCATAAGGAAAAAATGGGCCGCGTCCGAGGTCGCGATGATACTGAACGTGGACTTCGGCGCCAGGCGCGAGGACATCGACGAGGTCATGGGCGGCAACGCCCTGCACTACTGGTACTCCTCCATCTTCCCGGTGGGGTACAGCTTCTTCTCGGCCGAGGGTTGCCACATAGGACTCGGGTGTTACATGGACTGGTGGAAGAAGAACCCGCACTACTACCTGGACAAGCTCTTCGAGCTGTCGGGCGTGAAACAGCAGATCAAGCTGTGCAGGGCCGAGCCGCGCGAATTCCAGAACCACCTCGTCACATTTCTCACCGATCCTGCTACCACCTTCGGCGACTCGGTGATGCTTATCGGCGACGC
>CAZAIS010000295.1:0-4111 GCA_964485255.1 uncultured Acidimicrobiales bacterium
CGGGGCGCGGGGGTGGTGGGGGCGAGGCGCGCGTATTCGTCATCGGCCACCGGCGTGAAAGTGGCCGGGTCCTCGAGCATCTCGAGAGGCACTTCCGAGGACTTGACATGGTCCATGTCCTTGCCGCACTTCATGCAGAAGCGCGCCTGCTCCGGGTTTTCGTTTCCACACAATTCGCACTTTTTCAATGCGGCGTCTCCAAGGTAGTCTTGATTCCGGGCGGGCGATCCTCTCCGGCTTCTCGACGGGACGAACGTATTCTACAACAAAGAAGAGCCCGCAAGTCACCGGCGGGGTTTGAAAAGCCGCGCGGGTCTGGTCTATTCTGAGCGCGAAGAGTACTTGGGATCCGCTCGTGGAAACGCCTGCGCGCGGCCGCGGCGGCTGATCCAACGATAGCTTGAGGCCCCGGCGATCAAGGCGCCGGCCCGCTGAGGGCGGTGCTTCCCCCGGGGGATCGCGGCACCACCGAGGCGCGGGGCCGTTGACGAGGAGGCGGAAAATGCAGGTTATAAGGTTGAGGGAGCCGTGTTACGTACAGGCCCCGGGCGAGGATATCAAGCATCTGCCGATTGATCTGTGCCGAAAGATGTTCGGCTGGGATTCGGCCTGTCAGGCTCTCGAAATATTCATCAGGCACGAGATACCGAACGTGAAATTCTACGCGGTCGTAGCGGTGAAGGACGAGGGGATCACGCTGGCCGCCAGGGGTGAACTGGGCACTCACCACTACTTCATCCCATGGAGCAACGTGATTGCCCTGCACGGGCACATCGCAACCTGACGGCGACCGGGGATCGCGTGGTCGCAATCGATGTGTTCACTTGCATTATCGGCGCGCGACACGTGGCTCAACGGCGGCAACCGGTCGACCGGCGGGGTGGCATTCCTCCGATGCGTTGACAGGCGCCTATTGCCACAGGGTCGCCCGTGATCGATACGTGACGGATGTTGAGATGTTTGGAGCGGGACACCGCCGACAGACACCCTCGCTACCGCGGAGCGGACGAGGGAAAGGGCGGGCGAAGATGGCAAACGCGCACCCGGGAGCCCGGTTCGGACGTTATACTGGTTGAGTCCCGCGGGTTAGACGGTATTCCGACAGGAGAAGCCATGAGCAGGATCAGATTGTTGACGGTACTGTGTATAGCGGCCGCCCTGGCCGTTACGGTTTGCGCGGCCGGCTGCGGGGACCGGTCCGAGGATTCAAAGGATACGACCGGCGGCCGGCCCGAGTACGTCACCGCGTACCAGGCGGTTCAGTACACCAAGCCGGCGGCCGACAAGTGGCAGGATAAGAACTGGATGATCCGGGTAGAGGACGGCGACCCTGACGGGATAGGGAAAGACGGGAAGGCGAGGATATGGGAAGTCTATTACTTCTCCCCGACGCCGGAGGAAAACTCCCAGCTCTTCGTCATTTACAATCGCGGCAATATCTGGCCGAACGCGCCCACGCCGGCCAGGGGTGGTGACAGCGGACTTACCGTCTACCGCAAGAACAGGCCGGTCGACTTCCGGGTGGACTCGCCCGAGGCCGTGGAGGTGGCGCGCCGCAACGGGGGTGGGGAGTACCAGGCGGCCCACCGTGACGCAAGACCGGGAGCGGTCCTGAGGTGCAAGGCGGACTATACCGCCGTCAACGAAACGATGCCGGGCCCGAAGTACAAGTGGATATGGGACGTCAATTACCGGGAGCGCAGGGCGGGCTCCGAGGTTTACCGCGTGTTCATCGACGGCATGAACGGCGACTTCATAACCAAGGAAACACAGAAGGCGCAGTAGCCACTCATCGCGGGGCGGGACGGCACGACCCGGCGGGGACCGGGGGCGCACGGGGGCGCGTCGAAGGCGGTATGTTGTGGTATCCTGTCATTGCCGAAAATCGCGGATTCGACTTGCCTCCTTCCGTACTCGGGAGGGGGTATGTTCTATGGAATGCGTAATGAACTGGAGGCAGGCATGACACAAGAAATGAGGCTTTTCACATCCGAGTCGGTGACGGAGGGCCATCCTGACAAGGTAGCCGACCTCATCAGTGATTCCATCCTGGACGAGATATTGGCGGTGGACAAGCACGCCCACGTCGCATGCGAGACCCTTGTGACCACGGGCCTCGTCGTGGTGTCGGGCGAGATCACCACGGATGCCTACGTCGACATGCGGAAGGTCATCAAGGAGACGATAAGAGACATCGGTTACACGAAGCCCGAGATAGGGTTCGACTTCGAGACGTGCGGGGTAATGATATCGATCGACGAACAGTCGGCCGACATCAAGCAGGGTGTCGATTCGTCACTGGAGCAGCGTGTCGGGAGGGCCGCGGACGCGCAACTTGACGCCCAGGGAGCCGGCGACCAGGGCATGATGTTCGGTTTCGCCTGCAACGAGAGCGAAGAGCTCATGCCCATGCCCATCATGCTGGCCCACAAGCTCGCCCGCCGGCTGGCGGACGTCCGCAAGGCCGGCATCCTGCCCTACCTGCGTCCGGACGGAAAGAGCCAGGTGACGATCGAGTACAGCGGGAACGAGCCCGTCGGTGTGAGGACCGTGGTCATATCGGCCCAGCACAATCCCGAGGTCGACATAATGGGTTTGATGAAACCGGACCTGGAGGAGCACGTGCTCCGGCCGGTAATCCCGGAGGCATGGCTCGAGAAGAAGCCGATGTTCCTGGTGAACCCCACCGGAAGTTTCGTTACCGGCGGGCCCATGGGGGACACGGGCGTCACCGGAAGGAAGATAATCGTAGACACATACGGAGGCATGGCGAGGCACGGGGGCGGCTGCTTCTCCGGAAAAGACGCGTCCAAGGTCGATCGCTCGGCGTCATATGCCGCAAGGTACGTCGCCAAGAACGTGGTCGCCGCTGGACTGGCGGACCGCTTCGAGGTGCAACTGGCCTACGTCATCGGCAAAGCCCACCCGGTATCGATCGCCTGCGAAGGCTACGGCACGGAGAAAGTGGCAATAGAGAAAATCGAAGCGCTCATACGCGAGGTTTTCGACTTGAGGCCCGCGGCGATTATCCGGGACCTGGACCTCCTCAACCCGATCTACAAGGCCACCGCGGCATACGGGCATTTCGGTCGCGACGAGGCAGGATTCACCTGGGAGAGGACGGATAAAGCTGATATGCTCAAGAGGGAAGCCGGGCTCTAGCGAGGTGGCGGGTTTGGACCTGAGGATACGCACGTTCGGCGACCCGGTTCTAAGGGAAATGGGCCGGGACGTCGAGAGCATCGACTCGGAGACGAAGCAGCTTATCAACGACATGTTCGACACGTTGCGCGCGGAACCGGGAAGGGTCGGACTGGCCGCGCCGCAGGTCGGTGTTTCGAGAAGGCTGTTCGTCTACGATTTGGGCTACGGACCCAGGTGCCTGATCAACCCCAGGATCATAAAAGGAGAGGGTGAGCAATCGGGCGAAGAGGGTTGCCTCAGCTTTCCGGGCATATACATCGAGGTGACGAGAAGCCGGCGCGTGAGAGCGAGCTGCCTCACCCCCTCGGGGCACAACATCGTTGTCGAGGCGGAGGATTTTCCCGCACGAGTGATCCAGCACGAGACCGACCACCTCGACGGGGTCTTGATGATAGACAGGTGTGACGGCGAGGAACGCGCGCGTGCCCTGGATGAGTACGGGGACATCGAGTTGCGCAAGACAATATCAAACACCTGAGAGCTCGGAGCCGGCTTGAAACTGATTCTCTTCGCGAGCGACACTTTCGCCCTGGAGCCGCTCGAGGCTCTGCGCGGCGGCAGGCACGATCTCCTGGCTGTAGTGGGGACACCCGACAGACCCGCCGGCCGGGGGCTGACGCTGGAACCGACTCCCGCCGTGCGCGCGGCCCGGGACGCCGGGCTCGACGTCTTTCAACCCGCGGGCCTGGACAGGCTTTCCACCGGCGCTTTCGCTGAGAATCTTCAGTGGGACCTGGGGGTTGTGGTGGCGTATGGACGCCTTGTGCCCCGGTGGCTGCTGGACTTGCCTCCCCTCGGTTTCGTCAATCTCCACCCGTCACTGCTTCCCAGGTACAGGGGGGCCGCGCCCGTGGAGCGCGCGCTGATGAACGGGGCCAGCATTACCGGGGTCACGACGATTCTCATG
>CAZAIS010000296.1:0-4062 GCA_964485255.1 uncultured Acidimicrobiales bacterium
GTTGGGGTTGCCGGCAAGCGCGACCACGTATTTTCGGTCCGAGGTAGCCATAACGAGCGCCTATCCTCCGCCCGCGGGCCCCGAGAGGCCGGGGTTCCCGCACACGCCGGCGGGCGCCGGCCGGACGAGAATCCGTGCTGCCACGCCTTTCGCCAAGCCGATCCGCGTGTCCTTGACGGCGACGATGACCGGACCGGTTGGCGCGTTCTGGACGACCGTTACAGTTTGGCCCGGGGCCAGTCCCATGTGGTGCAGCCGGTGCTCGAGCCGGTGCCCGCGGTCCAGGTGGTGCTTGTGGGAGGCTCTATACTTGAGTACGGGACCGGCGTGTGTTTCCGGCGAACCCTCGTGAACGTGGTGCCTGAGGCCCCGGATCTCGATGAGCGTCCCGGACTCGCCGGGCCGCATGAACCCGAGTGGGACCAGGCCTCTCTCAGTCACAGGTTACCTTGACCCAGATGTTGCCTGCCTCTTTCTTGCGGAGAGAGAGATTAAAGCCGTTGAGCTTGAGCTCCATTGGGTCGCCCAGCGGCGCGACCCGCTCCACCGTGAATCGCGTGCCGGCGACAACGCCCATGTCCATGAGGCGCCGCCTCAGCAGCCGGGAGCAATCGAGCCGCTCGATGGACCCGGAGCAGCCGGGGCGCACGTCCCCCAGGCGCATGCGAACCGTGCCCCCGGAGGGGCGGACTCCGGGCGCGATGGCTTCACAACGCCTGATTCGCCTTCTTCGTCCATGCATCCGGCTCTCCCGACCGATAGCGACGCCGGCGGCTAAATAATTAGGCTCGCCTAACATTCTAAGCTGAAAATAGCACCGCTGAGTCCGGGTGTCAACGATAATCGAAGGGCATTGCAGGAGGGGCGGGAAGGAGGGTTTCCGGGCCCCGGAGTGTCGCCGCGGCCCGCGTGGAGGATCGGCCGGCCGGCTGCGTATTCCACCTGGCAACGCGGCGCCGCAACCGGTGAGTCTCGCCCCGGGTGCGAGGTGCTGGAACCGTGCGGGCAATCGGGCGGGAGATGCCCTCCGGGCGAGGGCTATGCGCAGCAGACGGGCTCACCCCGCCGCAGCAGCGCGGCCTTCATCATCGCGGTAGCGCACCCGACGTCACTGTTCACGTTTATCGCGCCGGTAGGGCAGTTCAACCGGCAGGCGCCGCACTCCATGCAGGCGTCCTTGTTGACAAGTCGCGCTGACCCCTCGCCGCGGGCGAATACGCGGTGCGGGCAGACGACGGAGCACATCCCGCAGTGGTTGCACAGGGACCGATCGTACTCCAGTGTGTTCAGCCTGCCGCTTTTCATTTCCGTCCTTTCAGAGCTCGAAGGACTCGATAGGCGGTATTGGCGAGTATGCCCGATCCGGCCATGCCCGCCATTACGGGCACGTAGGTTTCGATTTCACGGCGGACTCCGCTGGGTGAGGCAAACGTCGTGCAGCCGGTGAAGTTGAGGCCAATGAACGCGGTCACCGCCGGCAGCAGGAGCGCGTAGGATGACGCCCTAAGAAGGCGAACGGGCAGGCCTGTACCATCGGCGTCCAGTAGCGCGGCAATTGCGGCTCCCAGGCCCGCCACTGCCCCGAGGGCAAACCCTTTTACGCTGAAATCTTTTCCCGGCAGGACCGGGAGCAGCGCGGGAAACGCGCCGAGCCCCGCCGCGGCCGCGGCCGCGATGCCGGTTGCTCCGATCGGATCTCCGGCGGCACCGGCGAGCGCCACCGCGAGCGTGACAGCCGGCAGGGCTCCCTTGACCTCGACCGGTATGAGTACCGCGCGGTCTTTCAGGCCGAAGCGCACCGTGCGCATCTCCTCGGTCGTCTCTCCCTCGCGCATGAACTCCTTGATGTCTTCAGCCCTGACGGGCCCGAAGGTTACCTTGAAACCCGAGCGGGCCAGGACCTCTCGCGCGCTTACTGCGGTAGCACCCAGTTGTGGGACAATGAGGCGTCGGTGAGAGACTATGTCAAGGAGTCCCGTCTTCTCGATCCTGTGGACGAGCTCCCCGGTGGAGAAGTTGCCCTTGCCCGCCGCGCACCATACGTTAATGCCGTAAGTGTCGAGCACCAGTATGTAAGCGTCCATGCCCTCGAGGGATTCCCTGAGCGCGTCGAACGAGAGCCTGTAGTTGGCGCTGACGAAAACGGGTGATTCGCGGCCGGCCGAGGCGAGCCGGTAGAGACCCGGCCGAACGCGCCATCCACTCCTGCGGAAACCAAGCCGCGCGAGAACGTGTATCGCGCGGTCTTTCCGGCGCAAGGTGGATGTGGTCACCCTTATTCCCTCCAGGTCCGCGGGACCCGCGGTGTCGGGCGGGCCTCAGCACGGCGCGGTATCGGCGCGGTCATGTGAATCGTATGTCCCGACGGGCGCGCAAGCCCGGGTTGCCTTGTCTTCCCGTTCCGGCATATGAATAACCTCCTCAGGAAATAACGTCCTTCAGTACCGGCCCCAGAACGTCCTTCAGCGCACCGTTCAGGGACTCGGTCTTGATAATGGAGATGCAGCAGATCTCCCCGTCCCTCTCATGGCTGATAACCGCCAGCTTGTCGCCTCCGCCGATGCCCGCGCGGATCCTCAGGTCTTTCGGCAGGACCATCTGGCCGCGATCGTCCACGCTGAGCACGGCCTCGACGCGGGACGCAGTGGACCCCTCGCAACACCCTCCCTGCATTTTTGCCATGTACTCGTTCTCCAATCATATTAATCAGAATACACTGATAATGCTGATTATAACATGGCTTTGCTCACTTTAAACCCTCTTGTTCGCGCGGTGACTCGACAGAAAAAGTAAACAAAAAAAAGTGAACGACGCCTACAGGTGGGCGTTGAGGAAGGCGGTGAGGGGGGGGACGATGTCGTCAACGTTGTTGGTGAGGACGAGGTGGGTCGCGCCGCCGACGAGTAGCAATTCCCGTTCGCAGGTGAGGCGGTCGTATATGCTCCGGGTGTATCTCTCGGAGAACATGTTGTCGTACTCCGCCTGGATCACCATCAGGGGGGTCGTTATCTCCTCGATCGGGCGCGGCGGCGGCGTGGAAGCAAGCGACGCGAGCGCTTTCGAGGCGACGGCCATGACGGCGAGGGGGTCCTCCCGCACGAAATCCAGCGCCGTGCGGCCGAAGCGTGTCGGTTCGGCGGCGAGATCGAGGTACGTGGACACCGGGATCCGAAGCTCGGGTGTAAGGTCGACCAGCGTCAATATTCTCGAGAAGAATGAAGAGAACCCCGGCCACCTCGAGATGGACAGGGCCCCCGGCTCCCCGAGGACCGCTATGTTGTGACAGACCACGGCCTTCAGGCGGTCGTCAACGCAGGCGGTATAGAAGGAAACGATGCCGCCCTGGCTGCTGCCGGAGAGGGCGATGCTTCCGCCGAACCTCGCGGTCGCGTACCCGATGACGGCCCTGGTGTCGCGCATAAGCGTGTCTATGGTGTAGCTTCCCCTGCGGCCCTCGCTCCGCCCGTGTCCCCGTGGGTCGAAACCGACCACGTTGAACCCCGCGAGCCTCATCTTGTGCATGAACTCCGCGTAGAACAGCGCGTACACGGACGTCCCCGGCACGAACACGAGGGTCTTGTCCGCCCCTTCGGCCGGGAAAACGTCGATGTGCAGCTTCAGCCCGTCGCAGAGCGTCTCGTCCGTCTCCATTTCGCCGCGCAACCCGGGAAGCCCCATCATCTCGAAAAGAGAATCGAAGTAGGAGTCGAGCTCGTCGCCGCGCGGCGGAGGCCCGGGCTTGTAATACTCGACGTACTTCCTGGCGGCGAGGGCTCCGGCGACAGCCCCCGCGAGACCGGCCATGACCGTCTTTTTCTTCATTTCGCTCCTTGGTAGGTGCAGGGCGGCGCGTTGACGCGACCGCCTGATTAGCGCCGGCCCCGCCGCGATCGGGGATGAGGACCGGGCCGCGGTGACTATTATCGCAACAATGGCGCGTATCCGCCATTCCGGCGCCGGGACGTACCGCGTTGCGGCCGGGCGTGCCGTGGTGACGCGGGCTTTGCCCCGGAGGACGCCCGGTACGCATCGGATAACCCATGCCCGTCCGCGGGTAGGGAA
>CAZAIS010000297.1:0-4056 GCA_964485255.1 uncultured Acidimicrobiales bacterium
TGGGGCTGCCCGGCCTGGTAACGGTGTTCGTGGCTGGGCACCTGGAGACGGTCAAAACGTTTCTCCGGCTCGCGGAGGAAGGGCACATGGAGATGCACAGGATGGCGCAGGGTATTCAGACCTTCCTGCTGGAAGCCCAGGCGAGGGGGGAGGACTCGGTCCTGAGCCGGACAGGTGTAGGGACCGTGCTCGACACCCGGGTCGATATCGGGACTCCCGTGGTGGAAGGGGTAGGCGAGAGCCTGGCCGTTCCCGAAGGAGAGTACCTGCGGTACCGACTGCCGAAAATCGAGTACGCGAACTATAACGCCCCGTACGCGGACAGCGACGGCAACATATACAAGCTCAACGCCGCCACCGTGACGGAGGACAGGGAGTCGTCCCTCGCCGCGCGCGCGAACGGCGGGAAGGCCCTGGCCTGCGTCGGCGACATCATCCCGAGAGACGACGGGAAGATCTTCATCCCCGCCGAAGAAGTCGACGCAATAGTAGTCAATCCCTGGAACGAGCAGACCGGGTCAATCATCCAGAGGCGTTACTGGAGGATGTTCACCGAAGGAGCGGACGAGAGTGTGCCCGACGCGGTTGACAAGCTGAAGTTCGCCAACAAGGTGCTGGGGATAACACCGAAGCGCACGCCCGTTGACAACGCGCTCGCCCGGATGGCCGCCGACCTGTTCACCCGCGTGGCGAGACCCGGGTCTTACGTGAACATCGGCGTGGGTCTCCCCGAGGAGGTCAGCCGCCTGATCTACGAGGGAGGATTGAGCGAGGACGTGACCTACGTCGTCGAGACGGGCGCGCTGGGGGGTCTGCCCTGCATGGGCGTGTTTTTCGGGGCGGCCATAAACCCGGAGAGGATAATGACTTCGGCGGAGATATTCCACCTCTGTTACGAGAGACTCGATGTGACGATCCTGGGCCTTCTCCAGGCTGACAGCCGGGGAAACATCAACGTGTCGAAGAGGGGCGAAGGGCCCATCAATTACGTCGGCCCCGGCGGCCTGCCCGACCTGGCGGCCTCGGCGAAGACGGTGATCTTCATCGGCACCTGGATGGCACACGCCCGCATGGCAATAGAGAGCGGCTCATTGAGGATATTGACGCCGGGGACGCCCAAGTTCGTGTCCGAGGTGGACGAGATCACCTTCAACGGGCAGGAAGCCCTGAAGGCCGGCAAGGACGTCTATTACTGCACGAACGTCGGCGTGTTCCACCTTACGGCGCGCGGGATGGAGCTGATCGAAGTAATGCCCGGGGTCGATATCGAAAGGGACGTGGCCCGGACGTGCGCGATGGAGTTCGTGCTGCCCGAGTCTGGGCGGGTCGGGGAAGTTGCGGGAGGAGTGGTCACGGGAGACGGGTTCGATCTGAGCTGGCAAAACGACCGGCCGAGCTCCCGTCAGTAAAATCGGGCGGAACTCGGTCGCAGGCGGGTGCCGGGACGGCGCGGGAGGGGCAGGATCGCGAGGGGCTAGGGAAAGGAGATAGAGATGGAGGAACGTACGGGAGGCTTCGGCTGGGTGGTGTTTTCCTCGGTGATGATGATCGTCGCGGGGATAGGCAACTTCATATGGGGCATCGCGGCCGTCGCGCGAGAGGAGTTGCTCCTGCCGAAAGTGCTGTTCGCCAACCTCACCTTCTGGGGAATAGTCTTCATGATCCTGGGGGTCGTGCTCGCGGCGGCGGGATTCGCCCTGCTGAACAGGCTGTCCTGGGCGGTATGGTTCGCGATCATATGGTCGGCGTTGAGTATAGTCTTTTACCTGTTCGTAATCTGGGCTCACCCGCTGTTCTCCGTCGTTGTAATCGCGGTGGACGTGCTGGTCATCTACGGGCTCGCGGCGCACGCGATGCCGGAAGCCCGGGGATGAGCCGGCATGAGACCTTCCGGCCGCCACGCCACCGCCGGGGTCAATCGCGCCGCCCGGCCCTGTGGCCGCTGCCCGTGTGCCAGGCAAGGTCCAGGATGACCGCGATCACCACCCAGATCCAACGCGCCCCTGTTACGCCCGTGCCGGGCACGTACACAACCGAGTAGATGAGCGTCGTGAAGGGGAGAAAAATCAGGCCGAGCAAGGGCCATATGAAGCCCCCGTGGAACGCGCGGGAAACATACGGCGAGAATATCCAAACCAGCAGAAGAGCGAGTCGCGGCGTGAACGCCGCGATTATCGCGATAAGGCAACCCATGTCCGCACCCCCCGTGCTCGAGCCTTAACGGTAAGGAGTATAACCCGCGCGCGGGCGCCCCCGTCGGCGTGGAGGGCACGCGGACGGGGGCGGGAGACAAACGTCACCGCGCCACAATCAGGCGAACAGTCACTGTCGCGCGATCCACCTGCACGACCGCGCGGCCCCCGGCGACCGCGGTCCGGCCCAGGTTCCGCTCGAGCGCATCGCACGAGTGGGCCTCGATGATCTTTCCACGGCCCGCTTCCAGCTCAACCCGCACGGGCGCCTCAGCGAAGGACAGAAGCCTCACAATCGTCCCGTTTCCGTCACAGGCCTGTTTCACGGCCTCGACGCGGACGTCGGGCGTGTCACACCTGACGGCTGTCGCCGCCAGGTCCCTTGTATCGCGGTGGGACCGGTGCCTCCAGGCAGGCCACAGCGCTTCTTCCACCATGAGGTGAACTCCGTTCTCGCGCCAGCCGCCGGGGCCCGTAGCCATGACGGCGTACTCCGTCACCTGGATGGAGTCGTCGGGGCCCCGCGCCGGGAAAGACGGCACCGGCAGGAAACCGTATGCGCGCTCGAGCTTCGCGTTCCTCGCGACGATCCATTTCATCTCACCGCCGGGACCCGCACAGAGCGCGCCCGGCGCGGCGGTGAAGACCGCGAAGCCCGGAGAGCCGTCGCCGCCCGCGCGGTGACAGAAGCTCTGCGCCGAAAAGAAGGTCGGCGTAAACACCTTGTGGGCAGGCCTCCGGATCACTCCACCCGCTACGTCCATCCAGAAGCATCGATTCCCGGAGGCCGTCGCGAAGCCGCAGGCCAGGGTACGGTAGTCGCCGAGTGAAGTGGAGGTGCGCCCCCATATCAGCGGCGAATCGTTCGCGAACCAGAGCTCTCTCGTAACCGGGTACGATCCGATTACAGACTTCACGAGCACGTGAAGGACGCCGACGGTTTCACGGGCTACGACGGAAGCCCGAGACTCGCTCGCCCGCGCGATCTCGTCGAATCTACCGCCGGAGAACTCGCACCCCAGCCTCCAGAGGCCTCCGGAATCGGCGTACAGGACGAGGTCGTTACCCGGGCCGCCGAGGACGCGGGAGCCGCTTTCCGTTTCAATGAAACTCGTGAGGCATCCCCCTGTCGCGCCGTCGATCTCGACGGTGTAGTGAGCCGACTCGACGCGGAGCACCTCGGCCCAAACGCGCCACCGGGGAGGATTGAGGGCATACGACAAGGGTGGAACCGCCCCGCACCGGTACGACGCCTCTTTCACTCCTTCCCGGGCCAGGCGCCCGGCTTCGCGCACCATGGGCATCTGTTCCTTTTCGTAAACGCGCCGGGGGGCAGTCCCGGTAATGAAATCGTGGTGATTGGTGACAACGGCCGCCTCCCATGCGCGAGCAAGCTTCTTTTTGAGGGTCGTATCGGCTCCCGGCTGTGTCCTGCTCACGAAATCAAGCTTCTCCGCGGTAAGGAGGTCGGCGGCGAGCCTCCTGCACCCGGCCTTCAGCCCCGGGCGGCTGAAGTAGAAGCCCATGAAGTTCGGGTTGGGGTCCATGGTTACCACGGGCAGGACCTCGCGATGCGTGGAGACGAGGTCCATATAGTCCTCGAGGGAGGCAAGGGTGAGCCATACGCCGGACTCCGGATAGTGCATGCGGTTATAGCCGTCGAGCAATCGCGACAGATCCCTTATCGGGCTGTTGAAGTCTCCGCCGATGGGGCAGAATACGTAAGGCGTGAGGCAGTACGGACAGAGAGCCTTCATCAGCTTGTTCACGAATCTCTTCACGTGCCGCCCGGAGCGCGCTGGTATTCCGGCCCGGATGTCCATCCAGCGGGTGTACCCGCAACTGTTCGGCATTATATCGGCTT
>CAZAIS010000298.1:0-4043 GCA_964485255.1 uncultured Acidimicrobiales bacterium
GGCAGCATGGTCGCCTACGTCCTCGGTATCACCTACATCGACCCGCTCGAAGTAGAGGTCGTGCTCGAGCGGGTCGATGTAGGTGATACCGAGGACGTAGGCGACCATGCTGCCCGCGGCCGAGCCGCGGCCCGCGGCGGGTATGCCTCGCTCGCGGCAGTGCTTCGCGATGTCGTGGACGACGAGGAAGTACGGCGTGAAGCCCATCGAGTCTATCGTGTCGAGCTCGAAGTGCAGCCGCTCGAGCGCCTTGCCCGTTAGCGGCCTGTAGCGCCGCGCGGCCCCGTCGAAGCAAAGCTTCGTGAGGTGGCTGAAGGCGGTCTCGCCCGCGGGCAGGTCGGCCGCGGGGAATAGGTGCCCGCCCAGCTCGAAGCGGAAATCGCACGCCCCGGCGATCTCGCGGGTGTTGTCGATCGCGTCCGGCGCCTCGCTGTACGGGTAGACCTCGAACAGGCGCGCCATCTCACGGGCGGGCTTGAGCCACGACTCCGTGTCGGCGACCTCGCCCTCCGGCACGCGCGTGACCGGGCAGGAGAGCCTCACGGCGCAGAGCGCGCGGTGGACCCGGTAGTCCTCTCGCCGCGCGAACGCCACGCGGTTGCTCGCGGCACATCGGATGCCGTGGCGTCCGGCCGCCGCTATCAACCGTTCCGAGGCAAGGTGGCTGGCGGGCGTACCGCTGTTGACAAGCTCGGCGAAGAGTCTCTCGCCGAAGACGGACGCGAGCGGTTCCAGGAGCGACACGTCGGAGCACAGCGCGAAAAGCCCGCTGGAGAGCGGCTCGATCTTGTCTAGGGCGACCGGCGCCCGGCCCAAGCGCCGCTCGGTCACCAGGCGGCAGAGATTGCTGTAACCGTCACCGTCTCTGGCGAGGAGGATGACGCGGCCGCCCGGAGCGCGGCCGTCCCGGCCGGAAAAGCGCGGGGCCCCGGCCGGTCCACGGGAGCCGGGGGGGGATTGCGGGGGCCGGTTTTCGCGCTCCCCCCGCCCGGGAGCCCGTGTGGAAGGGGACTCGACCGAGAGGTCGCAGCCGACAATGGGCTTGATCCCGGCTTCGATCGCCCTCTCGAAGAACCCGACGGCGTTGTAAAGCCCGTCATGGTCGGTCAGGGCCAGGGCGTCCATCTCGAGATCGGCGCAGCGGTCAACGAGCTCGCCGGAGGAGGAGCCGCCGTACAGGAGGCTGAAATTGCTGTGGCAGTTCAAGTGTACGAACCGTTTCATGGCGGGTCTCACCGTGGCGTCCGTTCACGACGGGCGTCCCTCAATCTCACCCGCACTCCCGCCCCCCGGCCGGACCCCCGCGCCCCGGGACCAGCGCGGCGGTGCTGCCCCTCACTATCGCGGAAAAACCGTACCTCTCGCGGATCGCGTCGATGCTCTCGTTGAGGTTGTCCACCCTGAGGCTGTCGAGACGCTCACCACCCGGTTCGCCGGGCCCGGCGCCCGCGAAGAGTTCGCCCTGGCAGCCCGCCGAGACGAGGCCCGAAAGAGCGACGCCCACCAGCCTTATGAGCACGCCCCTGTCCAGAAGCCTCTCGAAGAGATCGAGGACCGTCCTGTAGACCACCTGCTCCTGGTCGGTGGGGACCTCGAGGGTGTGGAACTTCATGTATGTCTTGAAGTCGGAGTGGCGCAGCTTGACCGCTATCCTGGTCGTGGCCAGGCCTTCCCTGCGCAGGGCGAGGCAGCACCTCTCGGAAAGGAGCAGCAGGGTGGAGCGCACCATGTCGTAGTCTATGGTGTCCGTGTCATAGGTCGTCTCGCGGCTGACGGACTTGGGCGTCCTGCCCGATTCCAACCGTCGCCGATCGATGCCCCGCGCGTGCTCGTGGAGCACCCTGCCCCAGGACCCCAGCACGCTCTCCAGGGCCTCGACCGGGAGAAGCGAGAGGTCGCCGACGGTACGTATGCCCAGGTCGGCGAGGGAAGCGCGGCAGACGGGCCCGACCCCGGGCAGCTTCTCGACCGGCAGAGGGGACAGGAACGCGAGCTCCTCGCCGGGTTTGATTTCGAGGAAGCCGTTGGGCTTGGCGGCCGCGGAGGCGACCTTGCTCACGACCTTTGAGGCCGAGAGGCCGCCGGAGGCGGGAAGGCCGAGCTCGTCCGCTATGCGCTTGATGATCTTCCGGGCGACGCCGGCGGGCTCGCCGAACGCCAGCCTGCAACCTGTCAGGTCCAGGTAGGACTCGTCGATGCCGGCGTGCTCGACCACGGGCGTGTACTCGTCCAGTATGTCGCGGACGAGGCCCGAGTAACGCAGGTACGCCTTGAAGTTGCCCGGGAGATAGGCCGCCTGCGGGCAGAGCTTGCCGGCCTTCGCGAGCGGCATCGCCGAGTGGACCCCGGACCGGCGCGCCTCGTAAGAGCACGCGGAGACTACGCCGCGATGGGAGGGGTCTCCGCCTACGATGACGGGCCTGCCCTCGAGGGCCGGGTCGAAGAGCCGCTCGACGGAGCAGAAGAAGGTGTCCATATCTATGTGAAGTATCGCCCGCGCTCTGCCGCCGGAGCTCATCCCGGCCACGGGGCGCCCCGTGCGCCCGCGGTCCCTTCCGTCCAATTCAACCATGTCGATTCCCTTTCGGTGTCCGCCACGCGCCTCGCGTGCCCCGGGAATCCTCATGGCATCCGGGCCGGTGAACTCGAGGCGCGGCGCGGCCTCTTCAATAAAGCCTGAGGACGCCCTTTACCCTGCCTTGTATCTCGATCTTTTCATCCGGCCCGAGGATCAACGGCCGCATGGAGGAGTTGGCCGGCTGGAGCCTGATGCTTCCTCCGCGGGGGGTCGCCTCCCGGTAGAACTTCTTGAGGGTGACCCGCGTGCCGTCGATCAGCGCGACGACCGTCTCGCCGTTTTCGGGGACCGGCTTTTCCTCGACGATCACGTAATCGCCGTCGAATATGCCTTCCTCTACCATGGAATCTCCGGCAACCCTGAGCGCGTAGACTTTCCCGCCGGCCCCGAGCGACGCGGGGACTTCTATCTCGTCACGGACCTCGAGGGCCTCGATCGGCTCACCAGCGGCTATCGTGCCGAGCAGCGGTACCGTAACGACCCGCGCCGCCGCACGCGTGGAACCGCGATCCAGGGCGCAACGGCCCCGGGCGGTGAGGAGCAGCGAGCGGGCCCGGTCCGGCCGGCGCCGCAGGAGCCCCTTGGCCTCGAGCGAATCTACGTGCCCGGCGACCGTCGCAACGGAAGAGACCCCGAGCTCGCGCGCGATCTCGCGCATGGTGGGGGAGTACCCCGAGCCGGCCCTGAAGTCATTGACGATCTCCAGAACCCGGACCTGTTTCTTTGTCAGTGTCTCTTCCATGCCTGATCCACCTCGTGATCGCCCTTACATGATAACCGAACAAAAACCGAAAATGCAAGAGTGATATTGCTTTTACGCCCCGAGACCCGTACACCGCGCCGGACGTTTCGGGATGCTCCCCTCCGGGACCGCGTCCCCCCGGAGGGACCGCCCCCCGGGGCGAAATAAGCGCCGGCGGGCATAATTCTCGCACGGGGCGACGACACCCGGACCGGCCGCCCTCCGGGACCGCCCCCCCGGGTCGTCGGACGACAGTCTTGTATTGGAACGCGGGCGGCGGTTATTCTGGTTGTAAGCCCGCGAAAGGAGCGACTTGAAGAAACATGCCTGTTTGTTCCTTGCCGTTGCCGCCATGGTGGCGGTCACGGCGTTCGGGTTCCTGGCGGGTTGCGGGAATAACGAGGCAAACGCCAGGCAATACATCGAGCATGCCCGCGACAAGAGCGCCAAGGTCGCCGAGAACGAGTACAAGATCGAGAAGAAGGGCGAAGAGCTCGCTACGTTCAACGAACTCTTCCAGAACATAACGCCGGAGACCGCCGAGGCGCTCAAGAAATATTTCGCCGAGATCGTAGCGCTCGACGAGGCCCTGAACAAGGCGGTGAGAGAAACCCGCAAGGAGTATGAGAAGATCCTGGAGCTGGAGGGTGTGCCCGACTTCAGGAAGTACGCGCAGAACAGGATCGATGCCATAAACCTCATAGAGAGGCGATCGTTGCTTTT
>CAZAIS010000299.1:0-4023 GCA_964485255.1 uncultured Acidimicrobiales bacterium
GTGCTTTCCGTGCGGGGGTTCAGCCGGGCCGGGCTCGCGGCCCTGCTCCAGATGAAGGGGCTCAAGCGCTACGAGTTCGACATCTACGCGGACGCCGACAAGGTGCTCACCCTTACCCAGGAAGGCAGGGACGAACTGCTTGCCGTGCGGGAGGGCCTCGACATCTCGGTCGTGCCTCACGGGGTGGACATAGAAGGGTTCAGGCCGGCCGCCGACAGGCCCGAGCACCCGCCCACGGTGATGTTCCTGGGCAACTTCCCCCACGATCCCAACAGGGACGCCATGGTGTTTTTCGCCGAGGACGTCTGGCCAGCGGTGAAGTCGCGCGTCCCCGGCGCGAGGTTCCTTGTCGTCGGCCGCGGGCCGACCCCGGACATGTTGGAGCTCGCCAGGCGCGATCCCTCGATCCGGATTACCGGGGAAGTGACCGATGTCATGCCTCATTTCCTGGAGGCCGACGTTTTCGTCTGCCCCGTCAGGATGGGCGGGGGATTCAGGGGAAAGGTGCTGGAGGCAATGGCCGCCGGCGTCCCCGTGGTCTCGACCAGGCTGGGCGCCGAAGGGCTGCCCGCCAGCGACGGAGAGAACGTTCTCCTCGCCGAGGGCGCCGAGGAAATGGCCAGACAGACCGTCCGGTTGCTGGAGGACGCCGCACTAAGGGACGACATCGCGGCCAGCGCGCGGCGCCTCATGGTCGAGAACTACTCCTGGCAGAGAGGCGTGGAGATACTTGAGGGCGTTCTCGAGGAGGTCGTATCGGGCGGATGAGCCCGCGGGCTTCATCCAGCGATCCGGACGCTCTTCATCGAGAAAGCCGTGCCCGCGGGTAGCGTGGAAGACACTCGTTCCCTCCTTGCGGGAGTCACGTCGCGCGCCGTGCCGTGCCGTTGACAGCACAACCCTGAATCCCTATATTGTTAGCGATGCTAATTATATTCGGAGCCCCACGATGACGGACGCCAGGCGAATCGAGATCGCCGAGGAGTTCCTGGCTTCCTTCAGCTCCATGATCCGGGGAATGGACGCGGTCTTCCGGAAAGAACTGGAGAGCTTCGGTGTAACATGGCCCCAGCTCCACATGCTCAAGGTGCTGGAGCGCGCGGGCAGGATGACGGTTACGGAGCTGTCAAACTGCATGCTGGTCGCCGCGCCGACGGCGAGCAGGATGATCGACTTTCTCTGCGCGAAGCGGCTCCTCGAAAAGGAGAGGAACGTCGCGGACCACCGGGTCACTTACGTCAAGCCGACCCCAGAAAGCGAGACACTGCTAAAGAGGCTTCGCGGGCTGCAGGAACAGGTAATGATGGGGGTCTTCGAGGGCGAGAGCACCGAGGACCTGGAGAGAAACGTCACAATCCTCGGCAGGATGGCGGACCGCCTGTCCGCCGGCGCCGAGATCAAGACGAGAAGAGGCGCGACAGATGAGTGAACCTGTTGTAGTGGTGGACGGTCTGGTCAAATCGTTCGGGAACATAACGGCCGTGGACGGGGTCTCCTTTACCGTGGCCAGGGGGGAGGTCTTCGGCTTTCTGGGGCCCAACGGCGCCGGCAAGACGACGACCATCAACATGCTCTGCACGCTCTTGAAGCCCACCGCGGGCAATGCCACCGTCAACGGTTACGACATCACCACCCGGAAAAACGAGGTCCGGGAGTCCATCGGCCTGGTATTCCAGGACCCCAGCCTCGACGAAAGGCTGACCGCCCGGGAGAACCTGGAGTTCCATTGCGTCGTCTACCACGTCCCGCGCTCCCTGCGCGGCGAGCGGATCGACGAAGTGCTGGACATGGTCTCGCTGTCGGACCGGGCGGACGACAGGGTCGAGACTTTCTCGGGAGGGATGAAACGGCGGCTCGAGATTGCCCGGGGCCTGCTCCACTACCCCAAGGTGCTGTTCCTGGACGAGCCGACGATCGGCCTGGATCCCCAGACGCGCAACTACATCTGGGAGTACATCGAGGGATTGAAGCAGCGCGAGGGCATCACGATATTCCTGACGACCCACTACATGGAGGAGGCCGAGCACTGCGACACGATAGCGGTCATCGACCTCGGGAAGATAATCGCGCTGGACACCCCCGAGCGCCTCAAGGACAACGTCGGCGGCGATGTCATCAAGCTGAAAACCGAGGACGATCCGGCCGCGCGCCGGGAGTTGCTGGCCGAGTTCCCGGACCTGCAGATGATGCCCGACCCGGAGTGCGAGCTATGCTTCAAGATGGAGAAGGGGGAGGAGTTCATTCCCCGGCTCATCCGCGACTTCGGGACAGAGATAGTATCGGTCAGCATCCACCGGCCCACCCTGGACGACGTCTTCCTCCAACTTACCGGCAAGGAGATCAGGGAAGAGGGCGCGGACGGGCTGGGCAACCTCCGGAGAGCAATGGTCAAAGACAGGGCCAGGAGATAAAAGCAGATGGACAAGGAAATCAAGAGGGACAAGAACGGCCGCGAGGCCGAGGTCGAGAAGGTCATCGAGGAATCCGCCGAGGAATACCTGCACCGGACCAACACCAGGCGCGCCGTCACGGGCGTTTACATCGTGTGGCTGCGCGACCTCAAGAGGTTCTGGAGGGACACGCCCAGGAGGGTCGGGGCGTTCGTGCAGCCGATAATCTACCTGTTCCTGCTGGGGACCGGCCTTCAGGCCGCTTTCAAGGTCTTCGGCGGCGGCAACACGCAGTACATCAAGTTCATGTTCCCCGGCATCCTGGGGATGACCGTGCTGTTCACGTCGGTGTTCTCCGCGATCTCGATCCTTTGGGACCGGGAGTTCGGTTTTCTGAAGGAGATACTGGTGTCTCCCGTCCCCCGCTCCAGCGTAGCGTTCGGTAAGATAATCGGTGGCGCGTCGCAGGCCATGATCCAGGGAACCATACTGCTGATACTGATGTTCTTTCCGTTCATGTACGGGTTCAGCCTGGATACCCTGTACAAGGCGCTGGCGCTCATTCCGCTTACGCTCCTGCTTGCCGTCGGCATGACGTCCATCGGCGTGGCGGTCGCCGCCAACATGAAGTCGATGGAAGGTTTCCCCATGGTCATCAACTTCCTGTTGATGCCGATGTTCTTCCTCTCGGGCGCCATGTTCCCCCTGCAGGGCCTGCCGGGCTGGATGAACTTCCTCACCAAGATCAACCCGCTCTCCTACGGGGTGGACATGCTGAGGGGAATAGCCCTGCAGGGAGTGAACGTCACCGGTACGTCCGTTAGCGTCCTGAGCAAGATACCCAGTCACCTGTCCAGCCAGCTCTCCCCGCAGCTCAAGAGCGCCCTGGCGGCCGCGGGCTCGCAGATGAAGTTCCAGACCCAGAAGTACCCGCTGTGGCTGGACATTACCGTCGTAGCGGCCTTCGGCTTCCTGATGCTCGCCATAGCCATCTGGCAGTTCTCCCGCCAGACCTAGCGCCCGCTCGGACGTGGCGCCGCGTCACGTGAACGCTATCGCGCGCGGACTCCGGTCCTGAGCGCCTCCACACCGTTCCACTCTCCCCCGGCACGGCCGGAGCGTGCCTCGATTGCGCGACTTGCGTGTGCGGCGCCTCGACTCTCTCCGCACGGACGCCCTATTCATCGAACGGGGCGCCGGGCGCCCCTTGACGCGTAAAGTGGTAGGTGGCGACGGGAATGGTGATCATGACCATGGTCCCCATCATGCCGATGCCGGTGTCGTTCAGGAGGAGGGCCGCGAAGCTTCCCAGGAGGAGCGAGAACAGCGCGGCGGTGAAAGCCCTGTCGCTCTCCCATCGCCTCCGCCACATCGAGTCCGGGCGCTTCATCCAGAGCGCCAGCGCGATGACCGTGGCGATCAACAGAAGCGCGAGGAATAGCACGCTCTTGATCTGGCCCAGGAGGACCGTGGTCTTCCTCGCGAGCATCGCCACCGTCCTGCCCGACCCGGCCGTCAGCGAATGCCCGGCGTGGGTATGAACGAAAAGGGCGTCGACGCCGATCATGAGCCCGGCGGCCGCGACCGTCGCGGCCGCGATCGCGGGGATTCTCCAACCCTTGAAGCCGCCCCT
>CAZAIS010000300.1:0-4015 GCA_964485255.1 uncultured Acidimicrobiales bacterium
TCGAATCCGACCACCCCGACCACTCTCCACACTTATCCATGTACGCTGATACAGGCGTTCGAAGCGACGACCCACGATCACCCACTGGATGTCAGTACAAGTCTCAACCGGAAGGATGGAGACCGGGGGAACGACATCCAATAGGATCACTACGAATTCGTGTGCTCCGGTTTCCTTCCGGTGAGGATCCGCCATCCGGGCGAGAGGTTCGGCTCGAGATAGGCGCAGGTAAAGGCCAACCATGCGCGGGTCGATAATGAACGTATCCCGGGTGCGCCTTTTGTGGATAAAATAAGAAATGGAGAACGCCCGGGATGGGGTTTATGGTGGCGTGAGCCTGTGTTGAGTGGAGGTCGGGCACGATGGAAATGAAGAACATGCTCTTCTACGAATTCGGGCGCCTGATGATGGGGCCGGTCGCGGACTGGCATTATCACATCAACGTCGAGGGCGCGGACAACGTCCCAGAGGATGGAGCCGCACTCATCGTCAGCAATCACCGTTCGCTGCTGGACCCGATGGTTGTCGGTTTCTCGATCGACCGTTTCGTGAACTTCGCGGCGGCCTCCTACTCGTTCAAGATGCCGATTGTTAAACAGCTCTACTCCATGGCCGGCGCTTTCCCGCTCTCGATATACGGTGGGAACGAGAGCGACAAGAACATAGACCGCGCGCGGATCCTGCTGGACAACGGCGAGTTGGTGGGCATATTCCCCGAAGGAGTGCAGTCGTTCTTCAACCCGCACAGGGTCACCAAGATCGCCACGTTCAAGACCGGGTTCGCCAAGCTGGCCCTGGAGGCGAGAGTGCCCATAATCCCCTGCACGGTCATAGCCCAGGAGGAACGCGAGCTGCCGAGGATACCGGGTTTCCTCGTGAAACCGTACGTCAAGCTTCCCAACGCGAAAGAGGGCATCAGGTTCATAACCTACCGGGGTATCACCTGCCGGGTCGGCCGCCCGGTGGACTTGAGCCCTTACTTCGACGAGCCCCACACCAAGGCCCTCATAGACCGCATCGCGGGAAGGATAAGAAGGATTGTTATCAAATTATATGATGGTGAGGATCTGGACAGGTTCCTTACCGGCGAGACACCCTTCGACTTCGAAGTGGACCCCGTTTGAGGCCCACGAGCCGCAGGTGGGCTCGCGTTTTTACGTAGGTAGAACAAGGAGGTAGCGGCCGAAAGGCCCGTATGAGCTCGAAAAAGACGAAGAACAAGTTTGACACAAGATACGATTTTGACCGGGACCTAGAAGACGAGATAAACCTTACCGAGAAAGCCAATCGCTTCGCCGGGATGGAGCGTTTCCCCATAATATACGTCCCGGGATACGGAGCGCCGCCGCTGCACGGACTCTACCTGCGGAGCCGCCTCGAGGTCGAGGGCTTCGACTGCTACGAGGCGGAGCTTCCCTACCTGCAGACGGGTGACGTCGCCAAGTCGGCCGCGCTGCTCGCGGTGGAAGTGCAGCGGACCCGGTACCGGTTCGACGCCGAGAAGGTCAACCTCGTTGGTCACAGCCTCGGGGGCATCATCTCCAGGTACTACCTGCAGAAGCTGGGCGGATGGAAGTACGTCCATCGCGCGGTGTACCTGGGGACGCCCCACAAGGGTGTGTACTGGGCGGTATTCGGGCTGGCCACCAAGGCCGGCAGGCAGTTGCTGCCCAACAGCAAGCTCCTTCAGGACCTGAACAACGACCCGTCGCGTTGCAGGAACATCAAGTGCCTGTCGATCATCAGCAACTTCGACGAGATGATCGTGCCGCGGGAGTCGGGCATCCTGGATTGCGGGTACAACAAGGTCGTGAACTGGCCGATCGGGCACTGGGGCATGGTCTTCTCCAACAAGGCCATCGGATGGATAGTCGATTTCTTCGATGGGCTCTTCGATATCCGCGAGGGATTCGCCAAGGTCTACGAGGAGCGCGATAACGGTGGCGGCAACGGCGAGACGTGCCGCGGTCATCACGAGGAGATGGAGGCCGTCGGCAAGCGGCTGGCGGGCAAAGCCGGCTAGCCAAGGAAGGCGGACAGATCTGCCAGGAACTCGTCGCTGCACTGCCACATGAAACCGTGGCCCGCCCCTGGGTATTCCTTCAGGACCGCTCCCGGAATACGCCCGGCGATAAGACGAGAGTTTTCCGGCGGGATCAGGATGTCCGCCGAGCCGCAGGCCACCAGAGTCGGCGCGCCTATCGAGGCTATCCTGTCCGAGGCGTCGAACCTGACGGTTGCCATGAACTGGCGGGCGGCGGCGTGGTCCGGCGTAGGGGCGAGCAGGTACCTGGCCTTGAAGTCGTCCAAAAGATCCCTGTTCTCTTTGATCCAAGAGCGGGAGAACATGAGTGTCAGGAACCTCTCGATCTGGTCGTCCACCGTACCGCTGCGATCGACCAGCCTGGAAAGGACTTCCTTGTCGCCGAAGACGCTCTCGCTTCCACCGCAGTAGGTCGCGCACAACACCAGTTTCTCGACCCGTGAGGGATGACGCAGCGCGAGTTCCTGGGCGATCATCCCGCCCATCGAGTAGCCGAGCACGCTTGCCCCGCGGATTTCCAGCGCGTCCATGAGACCGGCGGTATCACCGGCGAACTGCTCGATCGTGAACTCGCCTTCCGGGCAATCGCTGCGTCCCGCGCCCCGGTTGTCGAATACGATCACGGTGTGGCTTTGTGCCAGCGCGTCGAGTATCGACGGCTCCCACCAGTCCATGGTTGCCGTAAGACCCATGATAAGGACAATGGGCGGGCCGGATCCCGTTACCCGGAAGGCGATATCGATGCCGTTTACCCTTTTCTTGTCCACTTGACCCTCTCTAGGGATCCGGCGCTCGCGCGCGCCGCGGCCGACGTTTAGATCAAGAGCGCGCCGGCCCTGCCGGGACCATGACCAGTTGCCCGGCGGTATTCTTGACGGAAATCATGATGTTGACCTCGGACTTGCCGTATGCGCCGTTCGTGTAGGTCCCATCGGGCGTCTGGGTCATGTCCTTCGCCTTGACGTCGCCCACCTTCGTCTCCGTGGAGACGCGTACCCCCACGTCGGTTGGAAATTCCAGGTGAATGTCACCGGCGCCGGACGTGACGGCGCACTCCACGTCACCGCTCCAGATTCCCCGAAGGCTGATGTCGGTCTTGCCGGCGAAGTTCTTGACCTCGAGCGTCTTCATGGCGGGATAGCGTCCGCCCATTGCCAGGCCCACGTCGCCAGCTTTCTGGGAGATGCTCACCTTTTCGAGAAGGCTCATGTCTCCCGGCGCGTCAATGTCCACCCGGCCCGCCGACGCCGTAATCCGGAGCTCTTCCACCGCGAGCCCGTCGAGATCGAAGTCACCGTTGCCCGCGCCCAGATCGACCGTCAGCTTCATCGGCATGTCCTCGGCGAACAGGAGCCTGCCGCTGGTTTTTCCCAGCCGGCCCGCGAGCCGGGACGCGTGGCCTTCCGTTACCTCGACGTGCCCTTCCTCGCCCGTCACTTCGTACCGCACCAGGGGCTCGAAACGGCGGACGTTGCTGGCGAATCCCGCGTCGAGCGCCCTGGGTGACCCCTTGGATACGGCGATGTCGCTGAAAACGGCGCGCAGCTTCGCGTCAAGGCGCCTGGCGCCGCCTTTCTCGATCGATGAACTCGCGGTACGAGTCCCCCCGATCAGGAACAGGTATACGGCGATAAAACAGATCAGCGACGCGCCGATGACGGCCGCGATCGTGATGATGGCAACAGTTGTACCGCTCATTTGAAACCTTTCGATCGTGTCACGTTCATAGACCATCCTCCCGCGGGGACGCCACGTTACATGATTCTATTCAAATTCACCGGGGTCAACCAGAAAGGGCGCTTCCTCTTGTGCTCCCTCTCGGTTGGAACCAGAAAAAACCGCATGTCGCATCACCCCCACCGCGATTGTATTTCCCGAGTTTCGCCCCGCGTCACTCGAGACAAGAGAGCTGACCCCGAAAAGCCAGGCGTGACTTGAAGAAGAGGACCTGTTCCGCGAATAACCCCTGTA
>CAZAIS010000301.1:0-3990 GCA_964485255.1 uncultured Acidimicrobiales bacterium
ACTCAGGAGCGGTTTCTAGCAGAGTTGGTGCGACAGGCTCCTGACCCCGAAAAGTCAAGTGGAGCGGTTTTTGTCGCGGGCAAGGATCTCGATGCTGTCCACGAGGGAGTCGAGTTCGTCCAGTTGTGCCCGCGTGGGCTCCGGGCCGAATCTCGCGAGGTTGAATAATCGTGCCGCTTTGCCCCCAAGGTCGGAGGCGATGGACGCGTCCGCGAGCCGGGCAAACTCAATGGCCGTCTGCGCCGGGGCTCGCGCGATGCCCGATCCCGCCAGGGCGGCGACCATTCTCTCGAACGCCAGCGCCGCGCGCTGCCTTGGGCCGACGGCTTCAGGCAGGCCGCGTCCGCGGACCCTTGACCGGCGGCGCCCGTATCTCCAGGCGATGAACGCCGCGGCCAACAGCACGGCGGCGGCGATTATCCACGGCCATGCCCCGGCGGCAAAGGAGCCGACGTGCGAGACCACCGTCTTCGCGGCATCGGCAATCGCCTTTCCCGCCGCCTTCAACGCCCGTCCCCAGCCAGGCGGGAATACCTTGCCCAGGGCTTTGCCGATAGTCCTGACGAAAGAGAAGCCGGACCAAATGGTATCCCTGCGAGGAAGCGAATACGGGTTCCCCCAGCCCGGGGTCGGGTCGAACTGGATCCACCCGAAATGCTGGAAATAGACCTCTGTCCATGCGTGGGCGTCCCTTGCGTTCACCTCGTAGTACCCGGTGAGTGAGTTGTACTCGCCCGTATCGTATCCGACGGCGACGCGCGCGGGGATCCCCAGGGTCCTGCACATAACGGCCATCGCCGTGGCGAAATGCTCGCAGTAGCCCCTGCGGGCCTTGAAAAGGAAGAACTCGACCGTGTTCTCGTCTTTCTCCTGCCTGCGGACACCGAGGTCGTAAGGGTAGGTCCGCTTCAGATAGCTGGAGATCGCCTGGACTTTCTCGTATTGCGTCAGGCTGCCCGCGGTGATCTCCTTTGCCAAATCCTCCACGGCGCTCGACATCTCCGGGAGCTGACAGTACCTCTCGACGATACCCCTCGGGAAGCGGCCGGAAGAATGCCCGAGCATGGCCGGCGTAACGTCGCTTACCTCCGAGACCACCGTGTAGATCAGTCCAGGGTCGAGCTCGACCGGCACCAGTACGGACATCGTGGAGTCCACCTTGAGGACCTGCGTCGGGAAATAGACGTCGCGTGGTATGTACGCGGCGAACAGAGTATTGGGCAGCTCTTTCTCGATGAAGAACGTCTGCACGAGTTCCCTCGTGCCGTACCTGGCCGTCTCGCTGGTGTGCGTTACGGTCAGCGGGAGCCCGTCCGACGTAAGGTCCTCCGGCGTCTCGTCAGAGTTTTCCCAGCCGTTGCCCCTGAACCTGTCGAACGCCACGGCCCTCCAGTACTCGGGCTTGCTCGCGCGCACTTTCATGACGACGCGGTCCGACGGGACACCCCGCACCCTCAAGTCGAGGAAGTTGTTGAAACCGAAATAGGAGTTTTCGTTGTGCGGCAGGGGCTCGTCCGGGAACGACTTCAGATTCCTGTAGCCCGGATTTTTTATAAGCGGCCCGAACGTGGCGGGATTGGCCGTACTCTTGGACGCTGGAAGCAGGTAGCTGCTGAAGCCGGGAAGGCGCGGGAGTACCGTGAAGATCGCCAGGGCCACCGGCAGCAGTATCATGCTCATCAGGACGACCGCTCCTGCTCCCGATCCGCCACCGGAGGAGACGAACACGTCGGCGCGCGCCTTGAGTGCCGAGGCGTGCCCCAGGTAGAGGGCAACCAGGCCGGCCGCGAAGAAAGGCACCAGAAGATAGAGGAAGTCGCTCGAGATGCTCAAGGACCCGGCGAAGGCCACCAGGACGGCGGAACTGACCAGGGAGAAATCGAGATCGCGGCGGGTAGGCAGGTCGAAGGAGTGTAGCACCTGCAGCCAGAGGAACAGCCGCACCAGCGGGTATCGCAGGTCGTGGATCGACCCCCCGAGATCGGTCCAGAAGATCACGAAGACCGCGAGGAGCAGCGCGCTGAGCACCAGCTTGACGAGGAGGTTCGACCTTTTTCGCGCGTAGTACGAGAACGCGGAGCCCGCGATCACTCCCAGGATGACCAGAACGCCGGCGATGGTTCCGACCACGCCATACCTCAGCGCGGCGGCTACGCTTATCAGGCCGGTCGCGAGGACGGCCAGCCGGAAGCCAACCGAGTCCTCGGGCCTCCCCGGACGGTTTATCAGCTTGTAGTATTCAACGGTTCGCTCAAGCATCTTCCGATCCCGCGTTCCGGCGTCACCGCGTACAGATCCATCTCCCCCCCCGGGAAAACTGCAAGCCAGGGAGCGTCCTCGAGCCATTCGTCTTTCCATTGCCGCCCGTAAGCTTCGTCTATCACCAGAACCAGCGACCCTCCCGGGAGAGACCGGTAGGAGCTCAGGGCCTCGGCTACGTCCTCCGGGCGCCGGTTCGTAAGAAGCACAAGCGAGGAGCCCGGCGGCATCGATTCCATCGCCTGGTCGATCCCGAGCTCCAGGAACCGTCGCGGGCTCACTGTGTGCCCGGCGGTCGCGTCGTACTCCGCCAGGGCCGCAAGGCACCCGTAAAAGGTCTCACGCTCTTCCGCCGCAAAGCCTTCCCGCCGCGGCGTAACCATAAGAGGCAGACCTCCCATGGACTCCAGGCGGCTTACGATGGACGCCGCCGCGCGGAGACCGTCCTCGAGGCTGTTGTCGTCCGGCGTGCCGAAGCCGGGCGCCCCGAAGGCCAGCACCATGGCGACGGAAGGCCGCAGCTCCTGCTCGTACTCCTTCACGATCAGCTTCCCCTGCCGGGCGCTGGAAGGCCAGTGCACGTGGCGCAGGGAGTCGCCGCGCGTGTACTCCCTGATCCCGTAATAGTCCTGCCCGATCCCTTTCCTGGACCACTCGACAAGCTCGACGGGGGACAGGCTCGCCCTGGGATCGAACCTGAACGAGTCGATCCGCTGGATCGCCGGAAACACCGTCAGGGTACTCCCCATGCTGTGTCTGCGGGTAAACTCGGCGCTCCCGAAGAGTCCTCCAGAGGACACTTCCATGCGGGCGGGGGGGTAGATGCCGCGCCTCGGCGCTTCCATCTCGTAGGACACGTCGATCCCTGAGTGTCCGGGCAGTGCCTCGATCACAACCCTCGCCGGTTTGCCGGCCCGTCCCCTCTCCCCGGGGGCCGGGGGCTTCCCGGTGCGCAGGTATTCCTGGAACTCGGCACGCCGGGCTCGCGCTCGCGCGACCACACCTCCGCCCGCGCCGCCGGGGAACTGGAGGTCCCGCACGGTGAGTAAGCGCCTCTTAAAACGGCCGGGGTTGGATACCCGTAGCCTGACTTCGAACGGCCGGCGCTCGAACACCTGCTTCGGCGCCTCGCGGGCGATCTCCACCGGCCGGGTCGCCGCGAAGCCGACCGCCAGGCTTACTATCACCACCGCGAAGAGCAAGCTGGCGACCAGGTACAGCCAACCCGACCTGATCGTTGCCCCGATCATCAGCAGCGCCAGACCGACCAGTATCGTTACGAGGGCCCGTCTGTTCAATTCAGCTCGCCCCGGCGCCCGGACGCCTCCACCGGGACAGGCACCTCCTCGAGGACCTCGTTCATTACCTGCGCCGATTCGCCAAGGGTGGTGCGGGAGCGCTCACGTGTAATGAACCGATGTGGAAGCGTCCACCGTGCCATTTCCTTGATGTCGTCAGGTATTACGTAATCGCGGGAGTCGAGCAGCGCGGAGGCCTGCGCGGTCCTGACCAGGGCCAGGCTTCCCCTGGGGCTCGCGCCTAGCAGCAGGCCGGGGTGTTCGCGGGTCCGGTGCACCAGGGATACCGCGTAGTCCAGCAGGTCTGGATCCAGGTGGACTTCCTTGACGGCGGCCTGCATGCCCCTTACGTCTCCGGCGGTCAGAACAGGCTCCACGGTCTCGATAGGATGCCTGAGCATCTGGTCGGTAGCGATCTCCTTCTCTGTATCGA
>CAZAIS010000302.1:0-3968 GCA_964485255.1 uncultured Acidimicrobiales bacterium
CGCGCACCTTGTAGTCGGTCAGCTCTATGTCCTTGAGGGCGGGGTAACTCCTGCCGATCGCGATCCTGATGGCCCGGTCGAGCGCGTTCACGGGACCGTTTCCCTCGGCGGTGGCTATCAGCCTCCGGCCGCCGATGTGTATCTTCACCGTCGCCTCGGTCATGACCTTTCCGTCCTCACGCTTCTCCATGATTACCCTGAAAGACTCCAGCTTGAAGTACGGCTTGTAGGCCCCCAGTGATTTGCGCACCAGTATCTCGAAGGACCCGTCGGCGGCCTCGAACTGGAAACCGAGGTGCTCAAGGTCCTTGATCTGCTTAACTATCTCCTTGAGCTGGGACGGGTCGGCGTCGAGGTCGAAGCCCATCTCGCGTGCCTTGAGCGTAATCGTGGACTTTCCGGACAGCTCCGAGACCACGATTCTCTGGATGTTGCCCACCAGCTCGGGTCGTATGTGCTCATAAGTGCGCGACTCGCTCTTGACGCCGCTGGCGTGGATTCCTCCCTTGTGGGCGAAGGCGCTCATCCCGACAAACGGCTGGTGGGCCCCGGGGGTTATATTCGCGAGCTCGCTCACGTAATGTGCCAGGTCGGTGAGCCCTGCCAACCGGTCGCGCGGGAGGCAGTCGACGTCCATCTTCAGGACGAGGTCGGGTATCACCGAGCAGAGGTTCGCGTTCCCGCAGCGCTCGCCGTAACCGTTTATCGTGCCGTGCACCATCGTCGCGCCCTCCCTGACCGCCGCCAGGGTATTGGCGACCGCGCAGTCACTGTCGTTATGCGCGTGAATCGCCAGCGGGACGCTCACCTTCGCGTGAACGTCGCGGACTATGCTTGCCACCTCGTGCGGGAGCGTGCCCCCGTTGGTGTCGCACAGTCCCACCCAGTCCACGCCCGCGTTCGCGGCGGCCTCAACCGCGCGCAGCGCGTATGCCGGGTTGTCCTTGTACGCGTCGAAGAAGTGCTCCGCGTCGAACACAACCTCGAGCCCCTTCTTCTTGAGGTACTTGACCGACTCCTCGATCATGTAGATGTTCTCGTCCAGGGAGGTCTTCAGCGCGGTTTCCACGTGGAAGTCCCAGGCCTTGCCCACGATGCACGCCACGGGTGCCCCCGACGCCACGAGGGCTTTCATCTCCTTGTCACGTGAGGCCGACGTGAGCGCCTTGCGGGTCGAGCCGAAGGCCACCAGCCTCACGTTCTCGAGGTCCACCCCCGCGGCGGCAGCGAAGAACTCCTGGTCCTTGGGGTTGGACGCGGGGTACCCGCCCTCGACGTAGTGCACCCCGAAGGAGTCCAGGTGCTTGAGTATCTTGATCTTGTCCTCCAGCGAGAACGCCACGCCTTCGCGCGCGGCGCCGTCCCGGAGCGTGGTATCGTAGATGAATACGTCGGCCAATGCGCTTCTCTCCCTCTCGCAACACCCTCACCACGCGTGGCTCCGCCCTGCTTTCCGTGGGCGGACGCGCGCTGGGCGCCTTACTTCACGACGGTCCCATGTCCCTTCGTGAACTCCTTGAACTCCTTCATCAGCTTCACGGTGACCGGCCCCGGCAGGCCGTCGGCTATCGGCCTGTCGTCGATGTAAGTGACAGGGGCGATCTCGGCCGCGGTCCCGGTGAGAAAGCACTCGTCGGACGTGTAGCACTCGACGAGCGAGAGCTGTTCCTCCCGGATCTCGACGCCCAGCTCACCGCAGATCTGGAAGACGACCTGGCGCGTTATGCCGTTCAGCGCGCCGCTGTTCGTAGGCGGCGTGATGACTCTCCCGTCGATGACTATGAAGAAGTTGTCGACCACGCACTCCGTTATGTAGCCGCTGTCGTTGAGAACCAGCCCCTCGTCGGCGCCCGCGTGCAGGACCTCGAGGTGCGCCAGTATGTGATTGAGGTAGTTCAGCGACTTGATCTGCGGGCTCAGGGCGTCGGGGTTGCTGCGGCGGGTCCAGACCGTCACCAGCTTCAACCCGTGCTCGTACACCTCGTCGGGGGTGATCTTGATGGTCCACCCGAGGACTCTGACCCTGGGGTTCGCGCACTTGGACGGGCTCAGGCCCAGATCCCCCTTTCCCCGCGTCACCACGAGCCGCACGTAGCCGTCGGTTATGTTGTTGCGCTTGACGGTCTCGCAGACCACGTCGCCGAGCTCCACGGGGGTCATCGGGATGTTCAGGCGTATGACCCTCGCGCCGTTAAAAAGCCGCTTCAGGTGTGCGTCCAGCATGAATACGTTGCGGTCGTACACGCGTATGCCCTCGAAGACGCCGTCCCCGTAGAGCAGGCCGTGGTCAAAGACCGAGACCCTGGCGTCCTCCTCGGGGACGAACCGGCCGTCCATGTATATCGTGAGCCCCATTATCCGATCTCAACTCCCCTCTCGAACGTACCCGGCGACGAGGTCTCCCACCTCGTCCGTTCCCATTCCCATCTTCCCGGCGGACAGGCTCTTGACACCCCCCGGACCGAGCGCCTTGATGATGGCGTCCTCGACGTGGGCCGCCGAGTCCTTCTCCCCCAGGAAGTCGAGCATCATCTGCACGGCGGCAATCGCCGCCAGCGGGTTGATGACGTTCTTTCCTGTGTACTTGGGTGCGGATCCGCCGATGGGCTCGAACATCGACGTCCCCTCGGGGTTCAGGTTGCCGCCCGCGGCGATGCCCATGCCTCCCTGGATCATCGCCCCCAGGTCTGTGATTATGTCGCCGAACATGTTGTCGGTGACGATGACGTCGAACCACTCCGGGTTCTTCACCATCCACATGCAGGTGGCGTCCACGTGCGCGTAGTCGGTGCTGATGTCGGGGTACTCGAGGGCGACCTCGTTGAACGTCCTCTCCCACAGGTCGTGCGCGTAGGTTAGCACGTTAGTCTTGCCGCAGAGGGTCAGCTTCCTTTCCGCGTCGCGCTCCCTGCAAAGATCGAAGGCGAATCGCACGCAGCGCTCTACGCCCATCCTCGTATTGACCGACTCCTGTATCGCGACTTCATCGGGGGTGCCCTTGCGGGTGAAACCGCCCGAGGCGACGTACAGTCCTTCGGTGTTTTCTCGCACCACAACCATGTCGACGTCTTCGGGGCCCTTGTCCTTCAAGGGACAGTCCACCCCCGGGTACAGCTTCACCGGGCGGAGGTTGATGTACTGATCCAGGTCGAAGCGCAGCCTCAGGAGTATGCCCAACTCTAGGACCCCGGGCCGCACGTCGGGGTGCCCTATCGCCCCGAGGAATATCGCCCTGTAGCCCTTCAGTTCCTCTATGTCATCGGCGTTGAGTGTCTCGCCGGTGGCCAGCCACCTCTCTCCCCCGAAGTCGAATTCCCTGGTCTCGAAGTCGAAGCCGAAGGAGCCCGCCGCCGCCTCCAGGACCTTGAGGCCCTCGCGCACGACCTCGGGGCCGGTCCCGTCTCCCGGTATTACAGCTATCTTGTGCATCTGTCTCCAATCACGCGCTCAGCGCCACCGGCGGCCATGCGAGGCCGGCGCGGCTCCCCCATCCCGCATCACTGAGCCCGCCCGGTGAACGAAGCCGGGCCGGCGCGCGGGGCTCAGGAGCCTTTCTTCACGTAAGCGATCAACCCACCCGCGTCCATGATGCCCCGCATGAACTCGGGGTAAGGCGCGACGGTGAAATTCTTCCCGGTCGTTATGTCCTCGATCCTTCCGAGCGCCAGGTCCACCCTCAGGCGGTCCCCCTGCGATATCTCCCGGGCCGCTTCCGGCGACTCTATGAGAGGAAGGCCGATGTTGAGGGCGTTTCGATAGAATATGCGCGCGTACGACCCGGCTATGACGCAGGACATGCCCCCGCCCTTGATCGCCAGCGGCGCGTGTTCCCTCGAAGACCCGGAGCCGAAGTTCTCGCCGGCGACGATGATGTCGCCTTCCTCGATTCGCGAGGCGAAATCCGGGTCGTGCCCCTCCATCAAGTGCCTGCCCAGCTCCCTCGGATCGTTCGAGACGAGGTAGGTAGC
>CAZAIS010000303.1:0-3962 GCA_964485255.1 uncultured Acidimicrobiales bacterium
CGCTCGAACAACTCCTGCATGTCCTCCACGAGCCCCGGCTCGAACTCGATAGTAGTCACCGAGGCCGTCGCACCGGGCACGAACACCGTGGCGGTGCCGGAAGTCAATCCCGATCGGCGGACAGCCTCGGAGACGTGAGATGTGACATCAATGATGTCCCCATCCCCGCGCGTGGAAATCTCGAAACCCTCCCGGACTACCGCCATCGTGGCCCTCACATCTCGTATAGCTCGGAGGCCGGGATCACCCTGAAACCCGCGACCTTGAGCGCGCCAACGGCCTGCTCCGCCTCCTCGACCCTGAGGATCACGATAGCCTTGTCGGCCGCCTTCTCCAGAAAGCAGTACAGGTACTCGATGTTCATCTCCTGCTCCACCAGCGGCTTCATCACCTCGCTCAGGCCCCCGGGCCTGTCGTCCACCTCGACCGCGATGACCGTGGTCTCCTTGACCGTGAAACCCCGGTTCTTCAGGCTCACGTGCGCTTTTTCCGGGTCATCCACGATAAGGCGGACCACGCCGAAATCGCTGGTGTCGGCGACGCACATCGCCCTGATGTTGACCCCGGACTCGCCGAGGCCCTCCGTGACGTCCAGGAGCCTGCCGGACTTGTTCTCGAGAAAAACGGAAATCTGCTTGACTGCCATCGGTATCCCCCTAGATATCCCGGTTGTCTATCACGCGGACAGCCTTTCCCTCGCTGCGGGCTATGGAGCGCGGTTCCATCAGCATGACCTTGACACCGATTCCAAGGTAGCTCTCTATCTCGGCCTGGATCAGCTCCTGCATCTCCTCGAGCCCGCGTATCCGGTCTGAGAATAGCTCCTCGGAAACCTCCACCTGCACCTCCAGCAGGTCCAGCCCGCCTTCCCTCTCGACTATGATCTGGTAATGAGGCGAGATCCCCTCGATCTGCATCAACACCGTCTCGATCTGCGAGGGGAACACGTTGACGCCCCTGATAATGAGCATGTCGTCCGAGCGCCCCCGAACCCTCCTCATCCTGACGTGGGTCCTGCCGCAAGGGCACGGCTCGTCGTCCAGCATCGTTATATCGCGCGTCCTGTACCTGATGAGCGGCATGCCGAACTTGTTAATCGTCGTGAAGACCAGCTCACCCTCCGCACCGATGGGCACCTGCTCCTCGGTGGCCGGGTTGATTGTCTCGGCGATGAAGGCGTCCTCGAATACGTGGAGACCGCTCTTGTACTCGCACTCGATCGACACGCCGGGCCCCATGACCTCGGACAGCCCGTAGATGTCGAAAGCGGAAAGATTGAGCAGTCTTTCGATCTTGTCCCTCATGCTGTCGCTCCAGGGCTCCGCCCCGAAGATGCCCGATTTCAGCTTGAGCTGCTTGAAATCGATTCCCATCTCCTGGGCGGTCTCCCCCATGAACAGCGCGTAGGAAGGGGTGCAGCATAAAACCGTGGTGCCCAGATCGGCCATCATGCGGATCTGGCGCTTGGTGTTGCCTCCCGATATCGGTATCACCGAGGCGCCCAGCTTCTCGGTCCCGTAATGGAGCCCGAGGCCGCCGGTGAACAGGCCGTACCCGTACGCGACCTGGACTATGTCCGCCGAATCGGCCTTGCACGACACCAGCGCTCTTGCGACCAGCTCGGCCCAGTTGTCGATGTCCCTGCCGGTGTAGCCTACGACCGTCGGGGTCCCGGTCGTGCCGGACGAGGCGTGGACCCTGACGATATCCCGCATCGGGACGGCGAACATACCGAACGGGTAGTTGTCCCGCAGGTCGTCCTTGGTAGTAAACGGGAGCTTCTGTATGTCGTCGAGCGACTTGATGTCCTTCCAGCCGACGCCGCTCTCCCTGAGCTTCATGCGGTAGAACGGGACCATCTCCTCGCAACGCTTTACCAGGTCCCTGAGCCTCTCGAGCTGCAGCTCTCCCAGGCGCGCCCTGTCCATGGACTCTATTTCGGGGTTATACAATCGTTTCACCACCTTGGATTCCGCCCGTAGCAACGGCAACATATTCTAGCATAACGCCCCTTACGCACAGCCCGCGTGAGCGCTCATTCAAGGATTCCCTCCAGGCTTTCCCGGATATGGACAGGCCTTGTTCCAGTGGCCTCCACCTCTTCTTCATCCGACACGCCCGTCAATACGAGCAACGTGTCCACTCCCGCGGCGATGCCGGCCTCGATGTCGCTGTCGAGGCGGTCTCCGATCAGCAGCGCGTCGTTCCTCCCGACGCCCAGCCTGTCGAGCGCGATCTGTACGATGAAAGGATTGGGCTTGCCGGCCACGAACGGCTCCCGGCCCGCCCCGGTGCTGACGGCCGCCACCATCGTTCCGGCACCGGGCCAGAGGCCCGCAGGGGTCGGAAAGGTCGCGTCGGTGTTCATCGCTATGTACGCGGCGCCCGCGCGGATAGCGATCACCGCCGCCTTGAGTTTCTCGAAGTCGAAGTGCCGGTCCCAGCCGACGAATACGAAGTCCGCCCCGGCTCCATCGCCGGGCGGCAGCAGGCGGAGCCCCCGGCGCTCCACTTCGACGATCAGCCCCTCCTCCCCGATTACCAGCGCGCTCCTGCCTCGGCATTCGTGGTTGCGGTCCAGGTAGACGCCAGCGGCCTGGCTTGACGTTACGATCTGCCGCGGCTCGACCTCGATGCCGAAGCCCGCCAGCCTTTCGACGTACTGCTCCGGGGTCGCCACCGAGTTGTTGGTGAGAAACACGAATCCTGCTCCGTGCTCCCGCAGCCGCGATACGGCCCGGGCCGCCCCGGGCACCGGTTCGTTGAGGAGATAGACGACCCCGTCGAGGTCGATGATGAACGCCTTGTATCTCTCCAGGAGCGACACGGTCAGTCCTCCCGGTCCGGTCCGGGCGCCACTGCAACTCCGAACCTGTGAGCCATCGCCCGGTACTCGTCTATCGGCTTCAGATACCAGGCGACCTTGAAATGACCTGCTGCTTTGTCCTTCCTGCCAAGCTTGAGGCAACAAAGGCCGGCGCAGTAATGCGCGTAGTCATTGGCGGGGTCGACGTCCAACGCCTCGTCGAAGCTCTCGAGCGCCTCGCCGTAGCGGCCCGACTGGTAACGCGCCCTGCCAAGCGCCTCGAGGATCGATCCCTTTCCGGGCTCCATTGCGCGGGCGCGCTCGAGGACGGCCGCCGCCCGGGCCGGGTCCCCTTCCTCCATCAGTCTCCTGCCCGCGACCAGCAGCGAGCATGCGTTTTCCTCACCCATAAAAATTCACGTCTTTCACGAGCGCCCCGCTTCTTGGTCCGTGCCCGCCTCTGGAACCCCGTGCGCCTTTCCGATCGATGCGGCGACCCCGGTACGACTCCCGCCGGTGCCGCGGGACTACGCGCGGGGCCTTCGCGCCCCTCGTGCCCTTCGCCGTTTCGGCCGGCGCTGCCTTTTCCCGCCGGACCGTCGAAGTTGCGGGCCGGCCGGATAATAGTAACACCTCAACGGGAAGACCATCCAAGACGCCGGCCGCTGTCTCTTCCGCCGCCTTCGAGCTTTCACGGCCCCGGCCGTTCGGATAGTATAATTGCGCCGTCCAACCGCAATAAAACGGCCGCGCCGGGCGGCCTCGTACAAGGGAAGATGCAATTGGCTGAAAGGTTCGGAAAGGGGAACGTCGAGAGGATCGGAAACCTCTGGGTGCTGCACCTCAAGGGGACCTCCTTCGAGCGCGGGCTCCAGCACGGGACGCTCATGCGATACCGTGTACGCGAGACGATCAGGTTCTACAGGAGCCTTCCCGAGACGCTCGCCTCCAGGGCGCTCGCCCCGGGTTCCTACAAGCTCAAAGCGCTGCTGAAGCTCAAGCGCGCGCTGGCCTCGCGCTTCGTCAAGAACCGCGATTCCGACGCGCTGGAGGAGATGAGGGGCCTGGCCGTGGGACTCGGGGTGAAGGAGGAAGAACTCGTCGAGGCGATGGTGCTCGCCGACGTCTTCCAGGTCGTGGGGGCCATGGCCGAGCG
>CAZAIS010000304.1:0-3944 GCA_964485255.1 uncultured Acidimicrobiales bacterium
GTGCACCATCCTGGTCTCGATGAAGGTCAGTCCCACACCGCCCAGGTCGAGCGTCTGGCCGTCGGCCACCGCCTCGATTCCGTCCTCCCCGTAGTACCCGGCGAGGTCCTTGATGCCCAGCCTGGACGCGAAGACCTTCTCCGGTGACACTTCCGCTATGACTTCCATCAAGGCGCTGGAGTGGTCCGGCTCCGAGTGGTTGGAGACGATATAGCGTATGTTCGCGGGATCGGTAACCGATGCGACCCTCGCCAGCAGTTCATCCTTGAACGGGCGCTTGACCGTATCAATGAGGATCACGTCGTCCGCCACCACCAGGTAGGCGTTGTACGTCGAACCCCGGACCGTGCCGTAGCCGTGGAAGTCCCTGATCCCCCAGTCTATGGCCCCGACCCAGTAGACGTGCTCGCTTACCTTGACCGCCTCGAATCCCCCGCTCATGATCACACCTTTCCCGCGACGGCTACGCTCGCATCGCCAGCTCGCCGTCCAGCTTCTCGAGTTCTGCGGCGTCCTCTCCCGCCGCCCGGATCTTCTCCACGACCGAGCTCGCGGACTCCTCTTCCTCCTCCTGCTCCTCAACGTACCACTGGAGGAACTCGAACGTCGCCTCGTCTTTCTCCTCGCGGGCCACGTCAACGAGCGAGTTTATGAGGGAGGTCACCTTCTTCTCGTGCGCGTAAGCAGCCTCGAAAGCGCCCAGCGCCCCGTCCCATTCCGTGGGCGGACCGTCAATAGGCGCCAGTGTCACCCTGCCCCCGGACTCTACGATGTAGTCGAAGAACTTCAGTGCGTGGACCAGCTCCTCCAGCCTCTGCACCCGCATCCAGCTCGCGAACCCGGGCAGGGCTATAGACTCCAAGTAAGCCGCCATGGAGAGGTAAAGATATGCTGAGTACATCTCGGCGTTGAGCTGGCCGTTGAGCGCTTTCTGCATCCTTTCCGTAATCATTCCGGCCCCCTTTCATCCCGGCCGTCAAATGAGCGTCGGGTTGTCTTTCGACGGCTTGCATCGTTATCCTTGGACAGGCGCGTCCCTGGAAACCGGCGCCCTACCAGTTCTCGGCAAGGATCTCGAAGTAGTCAACAGGGTGCGCGCAGGCCGGGCCCTCCGAGGGCGCGTCCGTCCCGGTATGCAGGTAGCCGCAGTTCCTGCAGCGCCAGACGATCGGCTCGCTCTTCTTGAAGACCGTTCCCGCCTCAACGTTCGCCAGGAGGCCCAGGTAACGCTTTTCGTGCTGGCGCTCCGCGACGACGATCGCCTCGAAGACCTCGGCTATCTCCTCGAATCCCTCCTCGCGGGCTACCTTCGCCGACTCCGGGTACAGGGTGGTCCACTCCATGTTCTCACCGCCGGCCGCCGCCTTGAGATTCTGCGCGGTGGTCCCGATTACTCCCGCGGGGAACGCCGTCTCGACCATGGCGTCGCCTCCCTGGAGAAACTTGAAGAAGCGCTTGGCGTGCTCCTTCTCCTGGTTGGCGGTCTCCTCGAAGATATCGGCGATCTGCACGAAGCCTTCCTTGCGCGCCTGGGACGCGAAGTACGTGTACCTGTTTCTCGCCTGTGACTCCCCCGCGAAGGAAGTGATCAGTTCCTTCTCCGTCTTCGATCCTCTGAGCTCTGGCATTGCTCCTCCTCCTCATTTTCCCCGGGTGCCGGTTTCCCGGACCCACGACTCTACTCTTCTAACACATCGACAGCTTGCTAACCTTGCGATCCGTCAATGCCGGCCAGGAACTCGTCCAGCGATAATCCGGTCCTTATCCCGAGCCGCGTAAGGCAGAAATCATACCGCACGGGGTCCTCCGGCACGATCTGCCTGAAGCCCCCGGTTATCTCCAGAGCCGTTCTCAGGTCCGCTTGCCCGCGTTCGGTGAGCCCCAACGCCAGCCCTATCCTGTGCATGTGCGTATCAAGGGGCACTACCAAAAGCGCCGGGCTGACACCCGTCCAGCCGCCGGGGTCCACGGCGTCGTGCCGGACCATCCAGCGCAAATACAGGTTCAACCTCTTGCACGCGCTTCCCTTCTCGGGGGAAGGGAACAAGAACCCGCAGTGGGATCGCGCGAGGCCCGCGATCTCGGCGCTGAACCTCTCCAGCGCGGGTATCACGCTCTCGTCGCCCGGGTCAAGGCCTCCGGCAAAACAGGCGTTCAGCGATCCATGCTTGCGGATCGCCCGGGCAGCCCCCACCAGGAGCTTCGCGATGTCCGCGCCCGTCGTGAACCGGTGCTTGAACCCCTCCAGCCTTCGCTCAAGCTCCCTCGAGGAGCTCCGCGATACGAAACCGGCGGGCTCCGGGCCGATCCTCTCCAGGACTTCCGATACGCTCCTCAATATCTGTGCGACCCGGCCGTAGGCCAGCGCGGAGGCGACTAGCCCAGCCACCTCCCTGTCGCGGAGATCCTCGTAAGCGTAGAGGAATTCGAGAGGGTCCGGGTGCACGTACTCCCGCCTGTTGTACTTTTTGTACAGGTCCTCGAGCGCCCCACGGTATTCCCCGGGTGAGATTCAGTCCTCCTCGATCTCGGTTATCTTACCCTTGGTGAAGAGGAACCGCTTCGCCTGCTCGCTCAGATGCGTATCGCTTCGCCTCAAGTACTCTAAAAGCATGCAGGCGTGCTCTTTTTCCTCGTCGCGGTTGTGCTCGAGGATCGCCTTGAGCTTGGCGTCCTTGGTCGCGAGGACTCGCTGGTGATACCAGTCCACCGCCTCGAGTTCCTCTATGAGCGATACCAGTGCCCGGTGGTAGTCTCTGCCCTTCTCGGGAATGACTTCGAAAGGCTCGTGGTAAGCTTCAGCGCACATCTTTCCCCCTCCTCCCGGTTGCTTTCAAGCTAGGTTTGTCAAAAGGCTGGCTTTTCCTGCAAGCAAAGGGGCCCAATCCCGGCGTCGTTCACTTTTTACTTTTCTTGTTTACTTTTCGAGGCGTCCTCGGAAGTCAGGGACAAAAAGTAAACAAGAAAAGTAAAAAGTGAACGACGCCTCAGTCTTCGATGTAGTCGCGGAGGCGGCCGCTGCGGGAGGGGTGCCTTAGCTTGGAGAGGGTCTTTGACTCGATCTGCCTTATCCGCTCGCGGGTCACGCCGAAGACCCGGCCGACCTCCTCGAGAGTGCGCGGCTGGCCGTCGAGCAGGCCGAACCTGAGTTGTATTACGCGCTTTTCCCGGGTGTTGAGGTCATCGAGAACCTCCTCGAGCTGCTCCTGCAGAAGCTTGAAGGCCGCCGCGTCCACCGGGACCACGGCCCCCGAATCCTCTATGAAATCGCCCAGGTGGCTGTCCTCCTCCTCGCCGATCGGAGTCTCCAGCGATACCGGCTCCTGGCTGACCTTCAGAATCTCGCGCACCTTCTCCGGCGTCAGCTCCATCTCATCCGCGATCTCCTCGGGCAGGGGTTCCCGCCCCAGGTCCTGCAGGAGCTGGCGCTGCACCCTGACCAGCTTGTTGATCGTCTCGACCATGTGCACGGGTATCCTGATCGTGCGAGCCTGGTCCGCTATCGCGCGGGTGATAGCCTGCCTGATCCACCAGGTCGCGTAAGTGCTGAACTTGTATCCCTTTCCGTGGTCGAACTTCTCGACCGCCCGGATGAGGCCGAGGTTGCCTTCCTGGATGAGGTCCAGAAATAGCATGCCGCGCCCCACATACCTCTTCGCGATGCTTACCACCAGGCGCAGGTTGGCCTCGACCAACTTGCGCTTGGCCTCCAGCCCGTCGGCCTCGATAAACTGGAGCTCCTCGATCTGCCGGGCGTTCAACTTCTCGTCCGAAGCAAGCCTCCCGCTTGCGGCCTCGCCCGCCTCTATGCGCTTGGCGAGCGAAACCTCCTGCTCGGCGGTCAGGAGCGGGACCTTTCCGATCTCCTTGAGATACATCCTGACGGGATCGTTGGTGACAGGCTGAACCGAGAGGTCGAGCTCCTTGGCGCTCTTGCCGGCCTT
>CAZAIS010000305.1:0-3921 GCA_964485255.1 uncultured Acidimicrobiales bacterium
CCCAGTGGCGTGTTAGTGGAATAGGCTGGTGGTGGGCGTTACTGGACTTGAACCAGTGACCTCCGCCTTGTAAGGGCGGCGCTCTCCCAACTGAGCTAAACGCCCGATAGTCCGGGGTGCAAAGACTATTATCGCATTTCGACCGGCCGGGCCCAAGACCTGCGCCGGCGCATCCGCCGCCGCTGTGTGCTGCTTATGCCCGCCTTCTTCCAATCCCCGCGTTCTGATAGACTTCGAGCACCGGAAGGCAGCGGTTAGCTGAGGTCAACGTGCGAACAACCAATCTCTTCTACAAAGGCTCCTGGGTTGAGAGCATCGGGGAGCCCGTCCATCCCGAGTCCCTCAAGTCCGACTATGACCGGGCGCGCGGCGGGTTCCTGCGATCGATCCTGTTCGTGTACGGAGCGGGTTTCCTGGTCGTGCTTGCCGTCAGCATAGTGCTGATAGCCGTCGACCGCCTCGACTGGTGGCGCTTCTGGTTCAACGTCATCGGTTACAACCTCGTAGCCGCGATCCTCTCGGCGATCGTATACCGGCAGGCCGGTAAGACCTGGTTGCACGCTGTGGGAGTGGGACGCGGTCTGAGTGTCGCGGACATCACGTCGGACGCTGTCTACTCCGCGGGTCAGGACACCATCATCACCTCCTGGAGCAAGGGGGCCGAGCGCGTCCTCGGCTACACGGCCGAAGAAGCCGTGGGACAGACAGTAGCCATGATCCTTCCCGAGGACTTCGTGGAACGCGAGGTCGCCGCGATGCAGACCCTGCTCGAGGAAGGAATCGTTACCGGGCACCGTTCTTTCAACGTAAGGAAAAACGGCGAGGTCTTTCCTACCGAAGCGTCGATGACCCTTCTGCGCGACCCGGGGGGCGAGCCGGCGGGTTTCCTGACGGTGCTGCGCGACAGGAGTCACCAGGTTCAGATCGAGGATGAGCTGCGCCGGATACGGGACGAGATGGCTGACCGCGGCACGGCCGAGGTCGCCGCCGGGTCCCCCGCGGCACGCGATGGCGGCGAAGCCGGAGCGGGCGGGGAGAACGCAGAAGGCACGCGGGTCGATGTGAAACGCAGCGCGGCCGAGGCTACCGTAAAAGCGCTGGCGGCGGTCGCCGAGAGGCGCGACCCCTATACCGCGGGACACCAGCAGCGGGTCTCCCAGCTTGCTACCGCCATCGCCCGGGAACTGAATCTGCCGGAGGACCGCGTGGAATGCATACGCATAGCGGGAATCCTCCACGACACCGGCAAGGTTGTAATACCCGGCGAGATCCTCTCCAAGCCGAGCAATCTCAGCGAGTTCGAATACGGCATCATCAAGACGCATCCCCGCGTGGACTCCGAGATCGTAGAAGGAATAGATTTCCCATGGCCGGTCGCGACCGCGGTCCTTCAGCACCATGAGCGGATCGACGGTTCGGGATACCCGAACGGAGCCAGGGGTGAGGAAATCCTGCTCGAAGCCAGGGTTCTCGCTGTGGCCGACGTGGTGGAGGCGATGTCATCTCACAGGCCCTACCGGCCGGCACCGGGGGTATCCAAAGCCCTCCAGGAGATTACACGGGGAAAGGGCTGCCTGTACGACCCTGAGGTCGTTGACGCATGCCTTGCTTTGTTCGAGGAGGACAGGTTCGACCTGACCTAGAGCGGCCCGGCCCGCCTCACTTCTTGAGCATGGGCGTACGTTCGCTCTCGATAACGGCTTCGAACGCCTGCGTATACGATTTGAGTAGCGTGACGAATTCCGGCTTGTCGCCCCGCGGGATAAACCCGGTGTTCGCTCCCAACTTAACCAGCTCGAGCGCCACTTCCCGGCGGTCCATTTCCGGTCTACGGTCCATCCCCATCGCCCCCCTGCCACCTTGTTGCTTGCGTCTTGAATCCGGGCGACCGTGTGCCCCAACGGCCCGCTCCGCCCCAAAGGGTTCCACGATCGCGGCACCTCCGACCTCTCCGTCCGTCGTACAACCATCCTGCACCGGTCCTATTTCGGCGTCGTGAAACGGGTTCCTGCCTCGGTCTTTTCTGTCGTTTCAGCCCGGCAACGCCGATGACGCCGGACGTCCTTGCCCTGAAGGAAGCTCCGGCCAACGGCCCGCGTCACCTTTTTCACGAAGCCCGCGGGAAGGAGACCCGCGTCGAGCGGACGGGAGCCGGCCGGGGGGTGAGTGAACCCCGGACGGCGGGTATAATCAAGGGAGCGGAAAAAAGGAGCAGGCGCAATGAACACGGTCACCCCGGGCACGTCGGGCGTTTTGCGTGATGAAATGATCGCCGAGCCGGCGAGGCTGTGTCCCGAGAGGGCGTATCTCATCACCGACTTCTTCAAAAAACACGCCGACAAGTCCGATCCACCCGCCGTGAGGCAGGCAAAGGCTCTGCGATACCTGCTCGCGCACAAGAAACCCGTCATCTTCCCGGGCGAGCTCATAGCCGGCAACATCGGCACCGAGCGCAAGTGCTGCATCATGCAACCGGAGCTCGCGAGCGCGTTCATGAGCACCGAGTTGCTATGGATCGACCGCCGCAGGACCAATCCTTTCAAGATACCGATCGCGGACCGCCTCAGGCTGAGCGCCAGGGTCCTTCCCTACTGGCTTCGCCACAGCATGCCGGCTCGCATGTTCCCCGACACCGCCACCATGGCGCGGTACATGCTGCACCAGTTGAACCCCACCTACTACCTGATTAACGAAGCCGGCGGGATCGGCCATTTCCTGCCCGGCTACGAGAAAATGCTGAGGCTGGGTACGCGGGGATACATGAAGACGTTCAGCCGCAAGAGGGGCGATCTGCACGCGGCGGCCCGGATCGCCTGCGAAGCGCTGGAGACGTGGGCCTGCCGCATGGCCGACGAGGCGGGGCGCCTGGCGGCAAGAGCCACCGACCCCGGGAGACGCTCACAGCTCCTGGAGATCGAACGGATCTGCCGCAAGGTCCCTCTCGAGCCGGCGGAGACTTTCCACGAGGCGCTGCAGTCCCTGTGGATCACGCACGCGGGGATCATGCTCGAGAGCCTGAACTCCGCCGTCTCGTTCGGCCGGATGGACCAGTACCTCTACCCCTACTACCGCGACGACATCGAGGCGGGAAGGATCACGCGCGATGAAGCGCTGGAGCTGTTGCTTCATTTCAGCCTCAAGACGACCGAGCACGTGCTGCTCCTCTCCGAGCGCATAGCGCAGTATCACGGGGGGCACCTTGTCGTTCAAGCCGCGATCGTGGGGGGAACCGACGGAGCCGGGAGGGATTCCGTAAACGCCCTGACGTACCTGTTCCTGGACGTGATGGAGCGCCATCGCATGCGCGATCCCAACTACCAGGCACGAGTCCACGGGAATTCGCCGGAAGAGTATCTCGCCAGGGCGCTGGACGTGGCCAGGCAGGGCTACGGCGTTCCCGCCCTCTTCAACGACGAAGCGGTGGTGCCCGCGCTGGTGGCGCACGGCTACCCGGTCGAGGAGGCACGCTCCTACGGTATCGTGGGCTGCGTCGAGCCTTCGATCCCCGGCAAGAGCTTCCTGTCGACGGACGCGGGGCTCTTCAACCTCCCGATATGCCTGGAGCTAGCGCTCAACAGGGGCAGGAGAATGGGCCGCCGGAGCCAGGCGCCTCCGCTCCGTGACGGCGTGAAGACACCGGACGCCGCCCGATTCGGTTCCATTGACGAAGTGATCGACGCGTTCGGGCGCCAGTTGGACCACGTCATCGACCGCATGATCGGCGACTTCCACATGGTGGAGCAAGCCAATATCGACTTCCACCCCACACCGCTGTCCTCGATGCTTGTGGAGGGGTGCATGGAGTCCGGGCGGGACCTCACGGAGGGTGGCGCCACGTTCAACTCCAGCGGCATCCAGGGCGTCGGCCTCGCCGACGTGGCCGACTCGCTGCCGTTCGAGTACTTCGGCTAGCGCCCCTCT
>CAZAIS010000306.1:0-3920 GCA_964485255.1 uncultured Acidimicrobiales bacterium
TGTTGTCCGGGTCCGAGAACACGACGTGATTGACGACCTGGGTTACCCAGCGGTACTCACCATTCTCGTATGCCCGGCGCGCTTTTTTCAGCACCTCTTCCGCGCCGCCCATGTACTCGACGTACTTCCGGGCGGCCTCGACCGGGGGAAGCGGGTGCAGGTTGGCGGGGTTGCCGTCGTACCACCCGAGGTAGCGCTGGTAGATGGCTTTCACGTTGTGGCTGATGCTGCCGTAGTAGCCGCGGTTGTACCATTCGCCGGCCAGCTCCGGCGGCAGCTCAAGGGTCTCGGCGATCTCGATGCCCGTGTACCCCTTGTTGAGCATCCTCACGGTCTGGTCGTGGAGGTACTTGCACATGTCGCGCTGCTTCTTCATGTAATCGATGAGGCGGTCGCGACCCCAGACGGGCCAGTGGTGGCTGGTGAAAACGAGCCGCGAATCTCCCGCGAACAGGTTGATCGCCTCGTCGATGTAGTATGCCCAGGCCAGCGGATCGCGCACCTGGGCGCCGCGCAGCGTAAGCAGGTTGTGCATGTTGTGGGAGCAGTTCTCGGCCATGCATAGAGAAGCGAACCCGGGGAAGAAGAAGTTCATCTCAGCGGGGGCTTCGGTCCCCGGGGTCACCTGGAAGACGATCTTGACGCCGTCTATCGTCATCTCGGTTCCGGTTTCGGCGATAGAGTCCGTCGGCGGTATCAGGGTGATCGTCCCCGTCGAAACGGCCTTTCCCAGGCCGATATCGACGTGACCTCTCGGCCCGCGTGGAAGAAGGCTGCCGTACTGGTAGGCCGCGCGCCTTCCCATGGCGTTGCCCGCGATGAGGTTCTCGCTGATGGCGGCTTTCATGAATCCCTCGGGCGCTATCACCCTGGTGTTCCCGGCCTCGACGTCCTCCTCGGAGATGACGCCCTTGACCCCGCCGAAGTGGTCCACGTGGCTGTGGGTGTAGATGACCGCGTGCACCGGCTTTCGCCCCAGGTGCTCGAAGGCGAGGTCCCTGGCCGCCCTCGCCGTTTGCGTGGAGACCAGCGGGTCGATGACGATCCAGCCGGTATCGCCCTCGATGAAGCTTATGACCGACAGGTCGTAGCCCCGGACCTGGTAGACGCGGTCCGTCACCTTGAAGAGCCCGTGAATGAGGTTCAAGCGTGACTGGCGCCAGAGGCTCGAGTTGACCGTGGGGGGCGCGGAGCCGTCCTCGAGAAAGGAGTACGGGCCCAGGTCCCAGACCGCGTCACCTTCGTCGTTGCGGATCGCCGTGTCATCAAGCCTGGCAATGAGGCCGCGAGTGGCGAACTCGAAGTCGGTTTCGTCCGGGTAGTCCAGGTTCGCGCCGTCCTCGAACTCCCGGTTTGCCCGTTTCGTAAACTCGCTCGCGTCGTTCGGCGAATGCATCAGACCTCCCCTGTTTGAGCGGGGTTGCCCCCGCCGGCGTGCCGGTCTCCGGCGGTCCCGGATACCAGTAATTATAGGCCGGTCGCCCCGTCGCGTGTTCCACCGCCGCGAGCGGCTTGACGGCGACGTCGCCGACTTCGACTCCTCGTACTACTTCGTTTCGTTCGAGGCGCCGGCCGGATACACGGTGGCCGCGACCGGGGTAGAACTCGGCCGCGAGGACGGATACAGGCGGTTCGCCGCGGGACCGGTAAGGGACTTCGAAGTCCAGGCGGGCAGGCGCTACCGCTCGGTGGAGCGCGCGGTGGGAGCTACGACGGTGGCCTCCTATTACTACGCGGAGGACTCGCGAGCGGGAGCCCGCGCCCTCGAGTTCGCCCGCGGGGCCCTCAACGAGTGGCAGGCTCACTTCGGCCCTTACCCCTACAAGCGCCTTAACGTGTGCGAGGCGCCCCTGGAGGGAGGCATGGAATTCTCCGGGCAGGTGCTCATCGACGCGTCGTGCTACGAGGACCCGGAGGACACGTGGGACCTGGAGGTGACGATCGCGCACGAGGTCTGTCACCAGTGGTGGGCCCTGGTCGTGGGGAGCGACTCAATAGGACGCCCGTGGCTGGACGAGTCGCTCGTGACTTTCTGCGAGTACGCCTACTTCCTGTGGCGGGAGGACGAGGCGGGCGCCCTGGAAGCATTGCGCGACATACGTGAGACCTATGCTCCCCGGGGGGACGACGAGCCGGACGCGCCCGCCGGCCTTCCTGTCGAGGAATACGGGGACTCCGACCGTTATACGGCGATCGTATACGGAAAGGGCGCGCTTTTCTTCAACGAGCTGTTCGGGTTGATGGGGCAGGACCGGTTCGTGAAGAGCCTTTCGGGGTACTACCGGGACAACGCCTTCAGGACGGTGGCCGCGGAAGACCTCCTGCGCGCCTTCCGGGCCGACAGCCCGGACGCCGAGCGCGTAAACGCGCTCTACATCAGGTGGATCGTGCAATCGCACGGCGACGAGGACGTGGCTCCCGACCCCCGCCCGCTCGACTGAGTGGTGCCTGCCCCTTCTCCCGCGCGACTTCGAGTCCCCGACCCTACGCTAAATCCTCTCCTAATAGCCAAGCGAGGGGTGCCTTCTCCCGCGTGACTTCGAGTCCCCGACCTTACGCCAAACCTTCTCCTACCAGCCAGCGAGGGGTGCCTTCTTCGGAGTGACTTCGAGTCCCCGAGCGGAACGACGAAGAAGGCACCCCGAGCAATCTCAGTCCTCGGCCTTGCTCTCCTCGTATGCCTCGATGACCCTCAGGATCCTGCGCTTTTCCTTGCGGGCCTTCATCCTGCGCCTGACGAGCTTGTACACGAGCAATCCCGCGCCCGCGATGGGGGCCGCCACCTTCGCCTGCTCGAGGAGCGCCTGCATCTTCTTCTTCTGCTCCTCCGCCTCCTGCTTGGCAAGCTCCTGGAGCTTCTCCATTTCGGCCTTGAGCTCCTCGCCGGACTTCTTGATCTCCTTTGAAACGTCGTCGCCCGTCTTCGACAGGTCCTTGGCCGCCGGGCTGATGATCCCGACGCCGATCGCCACCACGCCGATTCCGATGATTATGAAACCCCCGACCACGATGAGCGAAGAAAGCCATAGCCTGTCGAGCCCGATGTCAACGAGAAGGATAATGACAAAGAGGATGTAGAGGGAAGCGACCGCGGCGATGAGCAGGCCGAGGAAAGACACTCCCACTCCGGCGCCTATGACCTTGCCCTTCTCCTTGGCGACCTTCTTCACCCCGGGATCGTTGAGCTTCGCCAACTGCGCCTTCATGACGTTGCCGAGCTCGGTAATGCGGTCGATGCGTTGTTTCATCTCCTGCATGTTGCTCACCGGACATCCCCCTTTCACCAGCAGACCACTGCGTGAGCCGATAAATCCAAAATTCTTTATTGCGCGACCGGGGCGCAATAACGGTATATTACCACCTATTCAACCATGCGCGCGCCACCATCGGCGGCCGCCGGCCGGGAGGACTCATCCCGGATCAGGACCACCCGCCGGACGCCCACGCACCTCTCTCGCGGTCCCGAGGAGCCCGTAGGGGCTTCCGTCCGCGTCCCGCAGGAAGCCGGCGCTGACCTCGGTCTCGACAACCGTGCCGTCCTTCCGCAGGAGCTCGAGGGTGAAGATGGTCGCGGGTATGTGGGCGGTCTCGCCCGCGATCTCCAGCTCCCTTTCCAGGATCCGCGCCGCGAGTCCGAGGGAAGCGGGAGTGGCGATGTCGCCGAGCTTCATCGACATGACCTCGTCGATGGTATAGCCGAGGCGCGCGACGGCGGCGTTCGCGTAAGTGAAGTTCATCTCCAGGTCCGTCATCCAGAAGTAGTCGAAGGTGTTGGCCGCTATGACCCTCAAGCGCTCGTCCCTTTCCCTGAGCGCTTCCGCCGCCCGCGCGCGGTCGGTGATGTCCCGGGTCACGCACAGTATGCTTCTCGGGGTGTGGTATCCCGGCGATATCAATTGAATGGAGGTCTCCGTCCGGAC
>CAZAIS010000307.1:0-3905 GCA_964485255.1 uncultured Acidimicrobiales bacterium
GTACCTGGCCGAAGGCACCACGGCGTGGGGTTTCGACTGCCAAATCTGTGTTCAGAACCCCAACGCGACCGCAGTGAACGCCACGGTAACCTACATGACCGCTTCGGGACCCCTCACCGGGGGCACCATCACGCTGCCGCCGCGCAGCCAGGCAACGGTGAACCCCGCGGATACGCTCGGCGCGCGGGATTTTTCCACCCGTGTCGAGTGCGTCGAAGGCAAGGCGATCGCTGCGGACCGCACCATGTCATGGACCGGAGGATCCGGCGCGGCCGGTGCGGGGGTCAGCGTCGAGGCGCACGCTTCGATCGGCGTAACGTCCCCATCGAGGACATGGTACTTTCCAGAGGGATGCTCGGACTGGGGTTTCGAGACGTGGCTCCTGATACAGAACCCGGGCGATTCGGTTGCAAACTGCGACGTTACCTTCATGGTCGAGAACGGTGAACCGGTGACGGTCCGCAAGACCGTCGCCGCTTCCAGCCGTGGCAGCTTCAACATGGCCGAAGTAATAGGGGAGAGGAGCGCATCGATCAGGGTAGTCTCGGACGTGCCGGTGATACCCGAGCGGGCCATGTACCGCAACGACATGCGTGAAGGCCACGATTCGATCGGGACCACAACACCCGCGACGGACTACTACCTGGCTGAAGGCACTACCGGCTGGGGTTTCACCACCTACGTGCTGGTGCAGAACCCCAATGCGTCTCCCACGGACGTAACCGTGACCTACATGACGCCATCGGGCGCGCGCCGGCAGGATCCGTTTTCGATGCCGGCCAACGCGCGAAGGACCATCAGGGTGAACGACGTCGGCGGAATGGAGAACACGGATTTCTCAACCCGGGTGCACGGAAGCGTGCCGGTGATCGCCGAGCGCGCCATGTACTGGGACAATGGGACCGGTGAGGCGTGTCACGACTCAATCGGCATGAGCTCGGCCCACATGAACTTCTACCTCCCGGGCGGTCAGAGCTCGCCGGGGTTCGAGACCTGGACGCTCGTCCAGAACCCTAACGAAGTGGAGGTGCGGGTGGAGGTCACTTACATGACTCCGAACGGCGAGGGCAACGTCACGAGGACGGAGCTCATCCCGGCCCGGTCGAGGCGGACGTTCGGCATGTCGGAACACTCGGGGATCCGTGGCCCGGCGTCAATCATGGTTTCGAGCAGGACCGCGGGCAAACCGGTTATGGTCGAACGGGCCACCTACTGGAACGATCGCGGGGCCGGCACGGATACGATAGGGGGATTCGATGACGGCGCGCCCGGGGCGCCCGGCCCCTGACGGGGAGCCCTCTCACCATGAAACGCGACACGTGCCTGCCCATGTCGCCCGAGCAGGTGCGTGAGCCTGCCACGCCGTAATCGGCCGAACCGGGGGGCGGCATTCAGGAAGCGGGCGAATCGCTTGAAACACGGTGGCGCTTGTACGCTCGCGCTACCGGTCGCCTTCAGCGAGCGGACCGGTTTCCTAGGGCTCGTCGAGGCGCGTTAGGATGTTTATTACCGCCTGGAGGGCGACGGCCAGCGAGACCGGCCTGATGTGGTCTATGGTGTCGTACCTGGTGTGGTAGTGCGGCACCAGCCTCGTCGTGTCCCAGAGGGAAATGCCTACAGAGGGGATTCCCTCGAGGGCGAACGCGCTGGCGTCGGTGGCTCCCAGGGGCAGGATGCCGATCCTGGGCTCGACCCCGCAGGCTTTAGCGGACTCGCCTGACACTTTCACCAGGCGAGGGTCCATCCTGCCGCCCGGCCAGAGCTCTCTCTTGAAGATAGTGAAGTAACTCTCGTCGTATATGCCGTCCAGGAAGACGCCCATCGTATCCATATCCCGGGACTCGGCCGCGTGCCTGGAAGCGAAGCGCTTCGCTCCCCTCAACCCCGCCTCCTCCGAGGAGAGGCCGAGAAGGACGACTTCGGTAGACGCGGGGTAGAAATCGCCCGAGCCCCTTGCGTCGGAGAAATATTTCGAGAGACCTGCGAGTACGGCGACCCCCGCCATGTCATCCATCGCCCCCGGCACCAAGTCCCTGGTATGAAAGAGGGCGAATATGCTCACCAGGGGAGTAAGCCCGACCAGGACGAATCCGAGCGTCCACCACGCCGCAGTCGAGGGCAGTCCGATCGGCTTCACGAAAGAGCGCGCGATACCGAAACCGAACAAGGCAAGGATGGCGATTACCCCGGCGGCCATGTAGACGGTCGAGAAGCCTTTCATCCAGTACCAGAGCTTGAACTCGTAAGCCGAGTCGAAGTGCGCCGATACGTAGACGCGCTTCGACGGCTCGCCGGTGGGCTTTATGATGCCCAAGACGTTTTCGCCCTCTCGCTTGGGGAACAGCGGGTCGATGAGCTCTTTGTACCTCACGACCTCGAGGAAGACGACGAGAATGCCCGCGAGCGCGAGCGCCGCCGAAGCCGGCGGGAAGAAAAAGTAGAGGACTACGCCTGCGGCGAACATCAACACCAGGTACGGAAAGAATCCTAGAAATGCGTCGGGGCTGCAGGTGAACGTCTCGAATTCGACCGACTCGCAGGCCGGCGATATCTCCTCGGCGAACAGCCGTCCACAACGCTTTTCCTCCGCGCTGCAAGAACCCCTCGGGCCGATTTCCTTCATGACCCTGTCGATGAGGTTGTACATGTAGTCAGTGTATTTCTCGGCTTTCATGGCCATGGCCCTGCTACCTCCATGATTGTCGGAGCGGCCGCGGACGCCCGGCGGCCACTGTTGATAATACAGGAACCCGCGTCCGTATTGCCCCCGTGAGGCTTACGGCCCGGTCGAATCTGAGGCGCCCGGGGGGATTCGACGCGGATACAGAGAAGTTCAATTGAGCAAGCGGACTCAAGCCTGAAGGAGGGGATGCCAATGGCGGAAGGAAAGGACTCGTGCGTGCAACCGGCCAAAGGTCCGATTCTGGAGGAGGCCGATGACAAGGCAAGCGGCCCTAGCCCGGCCGGGGAGGTGAAGAGGATGCGCGTGACAGCGGGAAAGGCGGCGCCCGATTTCGAGGCGAGCGCGTTCGTGGGGGACGGGTTTGAGAACGTGAGGCTTTCCGACTACAAGGGCAAGTGGGTAGTGCTCTGCTTCTATCCGGGCGACTTCACCTTCGTGTGACCGACGGAACTCGCGGCAGTTGCCGCGCGGAGCGCCGAGCTGGACGAGCTCGGAGTACAGGTGCTGTCGGTCAGCGTCGACAGCAGGTTCGTGCACAAGATCTGGCAGGAGCAGGAGCTGTCGAAGATGGTCGACGGCGGTTTCCCGTACCCCATGCTGACGGACGCGGGCGGCCGCATCGGCAGCGTGTACGGTGTGTACGACGAGGATGCCGGCGTCGATATCAGGGGTCGCTTCCTGATAGACCCCGACGGGATAATACAGGCGATGGAGGTGCTGACCCCCACGGTTGGCAGGAACTTCGAGGAACTCGTGAGGCAGGTCAAGGCTTACCGGCACGTGGCAAGCACCGGTGAAGTGGCGCCTGCCGGCTGGCAACCCGGCAAGAAGACGCTGAAACCGGGACCGGCCCTCGCGGGCAAGGTATGGGAGGTGTGGAAGCCCGGCGACGAGTAATCGCGGCCGACCCGAGAAAGACACGGGGACCGGTTGAAAGACGGCCGCCCGGCGCTCATTAAACGACGGGCGGCCGCCATCATCAAGGAAGTCTGCCCGCGAAGCAGGTGTAAAGGAAGAATCCGCAGTAATCGGGCCTCGCGGGTAAGAACTCCGGGGAGCCTGGATCGGTTATGCTGGAGTAGAGCTTCCATTCATCACTCGAAAGCGCCGGGCGCGAGCGATTCCACAACATGTCGAAAAAAGCGCAGACCGCTTCCCTGCCCTCAGCGTCCAGCGGTCCGCTGATGTCGCCCGCGTATGACACGCACCTGACGTCCTCGAG
>CAZAIS010000308.1:0-3860 GCA_964485255.1 uncultured Acidimicrobiales bacterium
TTCCGCCTCCTCGCTGTTATGGCCTCCACCTTCGCCCAGCACCTCGACGAGGACATCGCAGGGCGTGTCCTGCGGGTTGGATACGCACAGCCAGGAGGAGAAGTGCTCTCCGGAGCAGACGGTGGGGAACAGCCAGGCGCGCGCGCCCTCCAGCGCGCCCACCACGTTGTGGCCGCCCTCCCAGGCCCCGTGATAGCAGAAATACATGGGACGCTCGCACATGATGTCCGTATCGGAGGCGACCTTGACGGACACGTCCTTCTCGGGTCCCGCCGCTTCGTTGACGAACACGGTCGTCCTGGAGTGCGCTTTCAGAGTGTACTCACGCTCGACGGCCCCGCCGCCTGGAAACAGGTACTCCACCTTTGCCGTCGTGTCGCCGCCGGGATTCATGATGCTGAGCCACTCCTCGAAGCCCGAGCGCGTGGTCCCCTCGGCGAAATGCCACTCGCAGGCGAGGTCCGCCGAACCCGTTGATGTATGTCCGCCTCTCCACGCGCCCTTGTAGTCGAAGTACATGGGACGCTCCACCACGACGGGCTCGGTCGCTTCGACCTTCACGGAGACGTCCTGGCCCGCTCCGAGCGTCGCGTTGACGTCCACGGTGAGCCTGCTGTTCGCGCCGAGTTCCAGGGGCATCTCCCTGGTCTCGCCCGTCGCCAGCATGAAGGTTATGTTCGCCTCGGCGTGGCGGCCGGCGGGATTCTGAAGGCACAGCCACTCCTGGAAACCCGGCCGGGTCGTGCCCTCGGCGAAGTACCAGGAGTACCTCGGCTCGGTGACGCCGCTCGATACCGTCCCGCCGGTCCAGGCGCACTTATAGTTGAAATATACCTGGCGCTCGGCGATTATTCCGGGCGACGATTAGATGGACACGGAAACGTCCTTCCGGGGCCGCACTACTGCGTTTACGCATATCGAGGCCCCCGCCCCGGGCTTTATCTCCATGTCCCGCCGGAGCGGCCTGCCCCTTGGGAACAGGTATCTGATGGAAACGGCGGCCTTGTCCTTACCCGGGTTCCTGAGCAGCAGGTATTCCTCGAAACCGTTCCGGGTCGTGCCCTCGGCGAAGTAAGCGGTCCCGACAGAGGCCGGCGCGCCCAGCGCGTCGTGTCCTCCGGTCCACCCGTACGGGGCGGCCGGGGATGGCGTGCACCAGGCGACCACGGCGGCCAGTACGATCAGCGCGACAGTCAGGGACGCCCGCGAACGACGGTCGCCTTTTATTCTTTTCGTTGTCGACGACTCCCTGTTACGCATGGGACTATAGTAGCAGATGGGGCGTGCGCCATGGTCGGTGGCCGCGCTCCGGTGACAGCGTGGAGCGTGGAACCGTGAAGGTCTTACTGATAAGCGAGAACCGCTGCAGGGACAACATCGTACCCTGGCCCATCGGTGCCGCGTTCGTGTCCGCCGCGGCAAAGGCCGGCGGTCACGACGTACTGGGCCTGGACCTGATGTTCAGCGACGACCCGGAAGGGGAGTCCGCCGCGGCCGCCGCTCTCTTCAAGCCGGACTGTATCGGGTTATCCATTCGCAATATCGACAACCAGGACATGCGCTCCAGCGAGTTCTTTCTTGCAGGGGCTAGGCGCGTCGTCGAAGCCGTGCGGCGGGAGACTCGGGCCCCTGTCGTCCCGGGCGGCCCCGGTTTCTCGATCTTTCCCCTCGAGTGCCTCGATTACTTCGACCTCGAGCTGGGTGTCGTGGGTGAGGGGGAGCGTTCTTTTCCCGCCTTGCTCGACTCCATCGGGGAGGAGGCGGACCCGGGGGAACTGCCTGGCCTGGCTGTCAGGCGACCGGACCGGCGCTGCGTCAACCCGCCCCCGGTCCCTGTGGACCTCGCGTCCGTCCCGCTCCCCGACCGCGAAGCTTTCGACGTCTCCCGGTACAAATGGGTGCCGGGCCGGGGGCGTCCTTGCGTGACAAGCGTGCAGTCACGCAGGGGATGCCACATGAGGTGCATTTACTGCAGCAGCCCGATCGTCGAAGGCAAGGTCGTGCGCCGCAGGGATCCGGGCTGGGTAGCCGACGAGCTCGAGGCGCTGGTGAAGGACCACGGCATGAAAGCAGTGGCTTTCGCTGACTCTAACTTCAACTACCCGCTCGAATACACCCTGGAGCTGTGCGCGCGAATCGCCGCCAGGCGCCTCCCCCTGAAGTGGTCCTGCATCGTCAATCCCCGGTGGTTCGATGACGAACTGATACCGGTGATGCGCGAAGCGGGGTGCTTCGCGGTCTCCCTCGGCAACGAGAGCGGGTCCGAGGAAACGCTCTCCACGCTTCGGAAGGGCTTCTCGACGCGGGACGTGCGCCGGGTCGCTACGGCCGTAAAGGGCGCCGGCATGAGTCTTGGTTGCTTCCTCCTGCTCGGGGGGCCGGGAGAGACCCGACGCTCCGTCGACGAGAGCATCGCGCTCATGGACGAGCTCGGGCCCGATACCGTCAGGGTTACCGTCGGCATCAGGATATTCCCGGGGTGCGAGCTCGAGGAAATCGCGCGAGAGAGAGGGATGCTCACCCCGGGTGAGAACCTTCTGTACCCGTCATTTTACCTGGAGCCCGGGGTCCGGCCATGGCTGCCGGAGTTGATCAAGAGTGCGTGCGCGTCGCGCAGGGGCTGGTTCCTCTGATCTCGAGCGGGCGCCTCAAGGATTCTTCAGCTCGCCCAGCAACCATAGGTTCTCGGAGCTCCAGCCACCCGAAGGCCTTCCGGATACACGCCAGCCGCCACCATCCCTGGTCAGCTTGACGATGCTGACCGCCCCCTTGTTGTTCCCGGGCAGGGAATCCCTGTATTCGGTGAGGGACATCGTCCGTGAGGCGCCGCCGGCCTTTGGCTTGATGTCGACCTTGACATCCCTGATGGCCGCGATCGCGGTTTTGTCCGCGCTGCTCAGTATCTCGAAGACTGGCTGTGAAACGGTGTAGTCGTTCGAGCTCAGGGCTGCCTTGATCGCGGCCCTGTCGGCGGCCACGGGAAGGAACCCGCTCTCGAAAAGCGAGAAGAGTCCTTCCGCGTCGCCTTTCTCCAGGTACTGGTAGTACCTGGGGACCACGTCCTTCGCCGAGCCGGGCGCGCTGATTCCCCGTGGGACGAGCAGGATTACCGCTACCGCGATTGCCGTCAGAAGCACGGCCGATCCCACGATAATCGCTATGCTCCTGCCGCTCAACGGCGCGTGCTGGCGTGGCTTCAGGGCGGATGGCTGCTTCCGGGTCGATGGAAGGGAGGCGTTCTTTCTCACCGTGGACGAATAGGCTTCCTCTGTAAGAAAGAAGCCGTCATACTCGTTGCCGCAAGATTCGCACACTTTGCTGCTCAACGGCAACGTCTCGCCGCAGATCGGGCATTCCATGCGACCCGTTCCTTTCGGTCGACAGCACCGCCCGGCTAGATTCTATAACGAGCCGTCTCCATATGATACAGGGAACACGATAGGCTTTTCCTTTTTCCCTTTCGTCGGCAGATCACCCCCGTATTCGCGACCGGCCCGTTGACGTCTACCCCCGGACGCCCGGTAGTGCCTGTAACAAAGGACGCACAACGAGGAGAACACCGGCACGACCGGGAGGTCGGGTCCGCTTGAGCATGCCTGAGATGATTACGCGACGTGCGGCCGGAAAGATACGCCCGGGCGGCCGGCTTGTTGTAGACTCTAGGGGCAAATGAAGCCGGCGAGCGGGGGGAAGACATGAAGATAACCGGCGCACAAGCTTACCTCGAGAGCCTGCGCGGCCTGAACCGCCGCGTTTTCGTTCTCGGCGAACGCTGCGGCAACACGGTGGACGATCCGCTGATAAGACCTTCGGCGAACGCCGTTGCCGAATCCTTCGAGGTCGGCGAGGAGCCGGGGGCC
>CAZAIS010000309.1:0-3859 GCA_964485255.1 uncultured Acidimicrobiales bacterium
GGGTGAGTCACTGCGCGAGCTCGCCAGGTCCGGGGCCGAGGCGACCATGGTCCTCGAGGGGACGGTCGGACCCGGGGAGATGAGCAACGTGTGGGGCGTTCTCCCGGGCCGGTCCGATGAAGTAATAATGCTGACGTCCCACCACGACAGCCCTTTCAGGGGGGCGGTCGAGGACGGGGCCGGGGTCGCCCAGGTCCTCGCGCAGGCCTCCGCGTGGTCCAATGTACCGCGCGACAAGAGGCCGAAGACCATGGTTTTCGTTATCGACGCGGGGCATTTCTACGGCTCGCGGGGCGGGCACGAGTTTGCGAAAGCCCACCCGGAAATAATGAAGAGGACGCGCCTGCTGATAACCCTCGAGCACCTGGCGGCGAAGGAAGTGCGGGAGGAAGGGCGCAGATACAAGGAGACCGGCCGGATGGCTCAGACGGTGATGTTCACGACGCCCGAAACCGACATGGTGGCTATAGCGATACGGGCGCTAAAGGAGAAGCCCGCCAAGGTCACGGCGGTGGTTCCGTCCGACTTTCTGGGGCCGGTGCCGACATCCGATGCCGCCGGATATGTAATCGAGGCAGGTGTGCCTTCAATATCGTGGATCGGATGCCCTTATTATCTTCTCGACGAGGAGGATACCCTGGACAAAGTCGCGAAGAACGAGCTTGTACCCATCGCCGGGACGGTGACGGAGCTTGTAAGGCTCGCGATGGAGCGAGGCTGAGAGCCGGCACTCGATAAGCGCGTCGGGATCGAGTCGTGGCCGTGTGAAGACAGGCCTCACCCTAGGGGTTGCATTCAAACAATGAAGACGTTTCTACTCGCTTACGCCGCATCGATTGTTCCCATGCTCGCGATCGACGCCGTGTGGCTTACCGCGACCTCCAGGCGTCTCTACAGGGCCCGGCTTGGCTCGATAATGGCGACTTCCCCGAGGCTCGCCCCCGCCGCCGTTTTCTACCTCATCTATAACCTGGGGATTGCCCTGCTCGTCGTCGTGCCCGCCGTGGACCGCTCCACCGCGCTCTGGCAGGTCCTGCTCTACGGAGGGCTTCTGGGGCTTGTCGCCTACGGCACGTACGACCTGACCAACCAGGCCTCACTGCGCGAGTGGTCCGTCGTCATCACACTGGTCGATCTCGCATGGGGTTCGCTTCTCACGGGGGCGGTGGGCGTCATAGCCGTGTCGCTCACGCGCCTTTTAACCTGAAGGGTACAAAGAGTCAAGGGAGGCATCATGGGTGTGGCGGAAGCCAGAGCGGAGTTCCTCATCGGCCTCATGGACAGGCACGCGTCCAGGACCGACAGGATTCTCGAGGTCGGCTCGCGCGGGGGAGACAACCTCGCGACGCTGTTTCGAGCCGGGTACGAGGACCTCACGGGAATCGAGGACGATACCGCCAAGGCCGCCTCCTTCAACGAGCGCCACGCGGACATCGCCGGCCGGGTGCCGGTAATGGCCGGGCCGATCGATGGGCTCGTCCGCGGCTTTTTTCACGAGTCTTTCGAAATCGTGTTCACGGTGGGGTTCCTGTTCGACCGGGAGGGTGACCACGGCTGGCTCTTCCCCGAGCTGGCCAGGATCTGCTCGCGGCGCCTCATGTCAATTGAAAACGAGGACGGTGGTTCGCTGCGGGACACGTACGAGTCCCTCGGGTTCCGGCAGCTCGAGGCCGTCGACCTGCGCACGAAGCCGGAGCTCCAGAGCGTGTTCCACGCCCGCGTGTTCGAGATGGTGAGGCCGGCGTGAAGGTTGTCAGACCCGCTTTGGAAACCAGGGAATGAACGCGCTGGTCTTTCTCTTGTAGTCGTCCCATCCCGGTATGCCCGTCATCATCTTCTCTGTCATCGGGATGCCCGATACGAACAGGATCGTACCCGTTATAGTCAGCGGGCCTATGACTCCCACCCACCCCCAGGGCGCCACCAGGGCTATGATGAAGATGCCCCACCACATCGTGGACTCGCCGAAGTAATTGGGGTGCCTCGAGTACCTCCAGAGCCCGCGGTCGTTCATCTTCCCGCGGTTGGAGGGGTTCTTTAGAAAACTGTCCAACTGGTAATCGCCGAGTGCCTCGAAGAGGAAGCCGAGGCACCAGACCGCAAGGCCGAGGTAGCCAAACCATGCCAGCGGCTTCTGCCGGGCGGACATCAGGATCATCGCGGGCGACACGTTCAGGAGCAGTATAAAGCCCTGCAGGAGGAAGACCTGCAGGTAGCTGCGCGGGATGAAGAACCTGCCCCAGTCTGAGCGCCATTTCTCGTAGCGGGGATCCTCGCCCCTGCCCCTGTTGCGCCGGAAGATCCTTATCGCGAGCCGGAGGCCCCAGACGGTGATGAGTCCCGCTACGAGGAGCTGGCTGGCACCGTAAGATCCGTTTATGAACAGGGCGGACCAGCATGCCACGATGAACCCCGGGCCCCAGGCGACGTCGGCGACGCTGTTGTCCTTTCGCACCAGGGCGATGACGAACAGCGCCGTCATGTAACCGAGGATGATGAGTGCCACCCAGCCCACCGTCTCTAGAACGGCCATGCTTCCTCCCGGCGCTTTGCGTGTGTCTCCTTCGCGGCGCTGCGCGACTGGAGCCCCCTCTTCGACACCCTCCGTGGAGCGGAGCCCCTTCGGAGGCCTCGCGCATCCTTCGAGGCCGGTTTCGCCCTCAGTCCTCGAGACCCTTCGCGATGACGTCCCTGACGTCCCTTATCAACACGTCGAGTTCATCCTTGCCGTATCGCTTCGGGTCGATGGGCTCGTGTATCTTCATGGCTGCCTTTCCCGGGAAGAGGTCGAGCGTGTCGGGCGGGAGTATGCTCGCGGTGTTCAGTATCGTGATAGGCAGGATCGGCAGGCCGAGGTTCTGGGCAAGCCAGAACGCGCCCTTCTTGAACTCGAGCATCTCCCCCGTCCGGCTGCGCGTGCCCTCCGGGAGGATGATGAGCGAAGTGCCCCCGGTGCACTTCTGCCTGGCCCGCTCGAGCGACCTGTAGGCCTCCTTCGGGTTCGAGCGGTCGATGAGGATGTTCCCGCCCTTCTCGGACGCGTACCCGAACACGGGGAACGACCTGAGCTCCTTCTTGATGACCCACTTGAGGTCCATCCTCAGCCACCCGAAGAGCACGAAGACGTCGTAGAGGCTCTGGTGGTTCGATACGACTATGTACGACCGGCCTTCGCGGATGTTCTCCCTGCCCGTCACGGTCACGCGCACAGGCGTGATGAAGGCGTTGAACCTGGACCACCAGGCTCCGGTTGTCCTGTTGGCCGTCCGGTCGTCGAACAGGATTATTACTATCACGCCGAGCCCCACGAAGAAGCACGTGGACAGTGCCAGCAGGGGCAGGAAGACAAGCCACTTGTAAGGCTGGTACAGAAGCCAGAGCAGTCTGTTTCCGCGAGTCCCTTTGCCTGCCATCGGCCGTCCCCCCGGCTATCCGGCGCCGCTTCATCCACTTCGATTCTAGCACTTGAGGAGGGGGCGAACCGGCGGGGTCGCGGGATCCGTGGGCTCGAATGCGGCGTTTCGGCCGCGGGAACCGACCCCCGGTTCCCCGTGTTACCATGGGGAAAACGCGTGGGGGAAAGCTCATGAAAAGACCGTACGCAATCGCCCTTGCACTGTCACTCGTGCTCATCGCCGCTGGATGCGGCGGCGCGGAAACGGCTAAGACGAGCCCGCCGGCACAGTCCCCGGGGGCCGGGGGCGTCAGGGAGACCGATATCATCGGCCCCTGGATAGTGCACGGGCAACCCGAGGCCCAGTATTACCTGAAGTTCGCTTACGCGTGGGCTTTCGGAATGCAGAAGGCGGGGGTGTTCACCGGCGGGGCCTAGACGCTCAGCGGCGACTATGTGATCCTG
>CAZAIS010000310.1:0-3837 GCA_964485255.1 uncultured Acidimicrobiales bacterium
GGTTTTCCCGCCAGCACCTTGCCGTGCGGCGTCGCCAGCCACTCCGCGTTCGTGTTGACGCTGGAGGCGATGACCTTCGGCTCTATCTTCTGAAGAAGGCCGGTGACCCACTCGGCGTTGCTGTTCGCAACCTCGGCGACGAGGTCCGGCGATATCTTGCCCGTCAACCTCACCACGAAGTCCGGGTTCTCGTTGACCGCGCGCGCGAGCACCTCCGGGTCCAGCGCCCGCATCAGGCCGACTATGAAACCGGGCGTGTCGTACACGACTTCGGCGATCACGTCCGGCGACAGGGCGTCTATCGTCCTCATGAGGAAGTCCGGGCTGAGGTTGAGCGCGTCGGCGATAGGCTTGGGGTCGATCTCGTTGAGGTAATCGACCAGCATCTGCGGGTTCCCGTCCAGGGCTCCGGCGATCACCGCGGGGTCCACCTGCTCCATGACTCTCGGCAGGAAGTCCGGGTTGTCGTTGATGGCGTCCGCCATCACCCTGGGGGGGATGGAGGCTATCGCCCCGGAGAGAAGCTTGCCATAGCCGATAACGGTGCCCGCGACCCGCCCTATCATCTCCAGGATCATGCTAACCACCTCGCCATCCGTAACCTCGGCCGCCGGCTTGTCCACCGTGCGACTCGCGCTTACCAGGAGCTTCCTGAACTGCCGGTAGAGTTCGCGGCGCGCCACGTCCGCCGCGAGCCCGGAAACAAGTCCTGCATGCATTCCGCTTCCCGTCCCGGGTGGGGTTGCCTCCCCCTACCTATGATAGCAGGTGCGCGCCCGCTCTGCTTGCGGGCGGCGCGCTCAATCCGCGGGGGGCACCCAGCCGATCGATACGTGTCCCGCCCCCCTGTTGTTCCAGTACATCGACCTCTCGGCCATTATGGGATCGGGGCAGGTGAGCTTAACGGACGTGTCCTTGTTGGGGAGCTCGTCGTTCACGTTGATCGTGACCCTGCTGTTCGCCGGCACGTTCCGCTTCGGGCCCAGCACCGCTCCGTCGTTGGTCTCGTATACAACGGACACGGTGGCGGCCTCGTCGTTCGGGTTCTGAACGCATACGAAGGTCTCGAACCCCCACGCGGTCGAACCTTCCGCGAGGTAGATCTCGTTTGCGGGCGCCGCGAACCCTATGGTATCCGTGCCGCCCTTCCCGGTACCGTTGTCCCAGTACATGGAGCGCTCGGCGCAGATCTCGATGTCGCTGGAGACCTCAATGGACGTATCGAGGTTCCTCACGAGGTCGCTGACGTTGATCGTCCGCCTCGTGTTCGGCTTCATGGTTATCGCCGGGGGCTTCAGGGGCCCGTCGGAGGTCATGTAGGTAACGTTGACCGTGGCTTCGTTACTGCCGGGGTTTTGCAGGAGCAGCCAGGTTTCGAATCCCCACGCCGTCGTGCCCTCGGCGAGGTACCAGGTCTTGCTCGGGGCCGTAACGCCGATCGAGTCGTGGCCTCCCCGGCGCGAGTCCCAGTACATGGCCCGCTCGCACACTATGTTCTGGTCGCTCGCGACCTGGGTCGATACGTCGCACTGACCGACGTCCTTGGCCACGTCGATGGTCATGCGCTGCCCCGCCCCCACGACGAAGGTCGGCTTCACCACGACGCCGTTGGACGTCATGTAAGTGATATCCACGTTCGCGTCGGTGGTGAGGTTCGGGTTCTGGATGCAGACCCAGGTCTCGAACGGGTACTGTGTGCAGCCCTCGGCCAGGTACCACGTCTGCGCGGGCTCGGTGGTTCCCACTGAATCGGTCCCCTCCAGCCGGTTGTTCCAGTAGACCGCGCGCTCGCAGACTATCGGCTGCGAGGAGGCTACCTCGGTGGAGAGGTCGACGTTGGGTATCTCGTCGTTGAGGTACAGGGTCACCCGGGAGCTGGGCGGTACGTTGAGCGGCTGCGGTCGGGGGATCCTGCCGTACTGGGCCGTGTCATAGGTGACATTCACCGTCGCGTCGACGTCCGTAGTATTCTGAATGAGTACGTAGGTGTCGAAGCCCCAGTTGGTGGATCCCTCGGCGAGGTACCATGTCTGCTCGGGGCGCGGCACCGTGTTGACCTTGAACTGCACCACGTTGCTCGTCCCCTCGGCGGTCTTCACGACCAGCGGTCCCGTCTTGGCGCCCTGTGGCACCGTTACGGCGATCAGGTTCGCGGTCCACACGCTCGCGTCCGCCTCGACCCCGTTGAACGTGACGCTGCTGGTCGCGCTCGCCTGCCCGAAATTCGAGCCCGTGATGACCACGGGGGTTCCAACGTACCCCTGAGTCGGCGTGACGTTGAGGATGTAAGGTTCTGCCGCCGCGGTAACGTCCGCGGCCGCCGGAGCGGCGAGCGCGATCAAGGCCGCGGCAAGGAGCGCGAGTACTGCTACTGCCGTTGTCGTCTTCTTCATCAGACCCCTCCTGTCGAGTGCTGTGGTAATACTACCACTAACTCGGCACCCTATCGCGTGGTCGAACCCCTTCTTTCATCATCTCGGCTCCCCGAACGCGCAACCGCGGCCCCGCCCGGTGTCGCTCAGGCGGCGCGTCTGCACCGGCTCACGCCTTCAGTCGCCCCCGTACATCCCTTCGATCTCGCCCTCGAAGACCTTGGCTACCTCCTTGCGCTTGACCTTCAGGGTCGGCGTCAGCAGCCCGGAGTCCTCGGTCATCTCCTCCGGCAGGAGCACGAACTTGGTCACGCGCTCGTGCCGGTCGAAGTCCTTGAGGGCGGTGTCTATCCGTTCCTTCATCATCTCGTTGACCCGCTTGTCCGCGCAGAGCGCGCCGCGGTCGCCCGCGTCGATGCCCTGATCTTTCGCCCATGCCTCGAGCTCCGGCCAGGTCGGCACGATCAGTGCGCTGACGAACTTGCGCTTGTCGCCGATGACCGCGACCTGCTCGATGTACTTGTCGAGCTTGAGCGTGTTCTCTATGTTCTGCGGAGCGATGTTCTTTCCGCCGGCGGTCACGATAAGGTCCTTCTTCCGGTCGGTGATGAAAAGGAAGTTGTCCCCGTCCAGGTGGCCCACGTCTCCGGTGTGAAACCATCCGCCCTCGAGCGCCTCGTCGGTTTCCCCGGGCCTGTTCCAGTATCCCTTCATGACGTTGGGGCCTTTCGCCAGGATCTCGCATGCGTGCCGTCGCTTGGTCGCCAGGCCGAGTGCGAATTAACCGTCTTTCTTCAGCGCGCGTTAGCGGAGCGCACGCACCATCGCCCTTGGGGAAATCAAGTTTTCGGACGATGCGGGGGACGCCATGGCCGCGATGGACTGGATCGGCTTGCTGCTGCTGCTGTTTCTCGTCATGCCAATCATGACGGCGCGACCAAGTCGTTACTGATTGCCGCTAGTGATTGTTGCCACTGCTGGATTTGGTCAGCAGCGACGATCAGGGAAGGCGTCCGTATTCGCAGCCTGGCGCCGCATAGACGTAACGATTCACGCCGTAATAATCCTGGCGCAGGGTCGGGCGGCAACGCGCTTCCCATACCTTTTCCCGCTCGCGCGCCTCGGCGACCTCCTCGGCGGGCTCCGCATAATGCTTGATGCCGCTATTGCCGGAATCGTTGTAGCGATATTGGCGCACGCAATGCGCCGCGCCGTAGGAAAATACGCAACTGCCGGTCACGGTGTCGGTGAAGCGCTGACCTTGCGCGGAAGCGGAAACCGGCATGCCCATCAGCATCACCGCTGAAAGCACCGCCAGCCCGACAAGCGTCATCAGACTGTTTCCGGCGCGTCCCTCAGTGTATTTCGCGTTCATCTCGGGCCTCCGCCATGTGCGCCGGAGTGGCCGGCACTGCCTTGGTTAGCGATCGGTTTCTGCGAAGGCGATCTGCAACGACAATGCCAG
>CAZAIS010000311.1:0-3836 GCA_964485255.1 uncultured Acidimicrobiales bacterium
GTTATCGTGGGCATGGACATAATGCCGAGGATTATCGACGCGGCGAGCACCCCCGTCCCCGAGCTCCTGGTGATCGCGGCGAGCACCGGGACCAGCAGTGTGAACCCGATCCAGCCGATCACTATCGAGGGAATGCCGGCAAGCACCTCGACTCCCCTCGTGACCACAGCCCCGATACGCCGTGGGGCCATCTGGGTCAGGAACACGGCGGTCCCCAGCGCGAGCGGAACCGCTATCAGGAGACCTCCAATCGTGGTCAGCAGGGTGCCCACGATGAAGACCGCGATCCCGTAGTTGCCCGTTTTGGGGTTCCAGTTCGCGCTGAAGAGATTGAACGGGCTGACCCTCGTGATCGCGGGTATCGATTCCCTGGTCACCAGCACGACTATCAGGATGATGCCCAGCACCGCCATTAAAGCCAGTACCAGCAGCACCTTCTTGACTATCCACTCCCTGCCGATGGAACTCCGCGCGCCCATGATCCCTGACCCGCCCCTTCGCCGGTCCTATTTCTCGATCTTCGTCATCGGGATGTACTCCTTGGAGACCGTACCGTTCTGGAACCCGGGCGAGAGGACGAAGTCGATGTACGCCTTGACGGCCCCGGTGGGCTCGCCCTTGGTGAACATGTGGAGGAAGCGCGCCAGCGGGTAGCTCTCATCCAGCCCAGTCTCGAGGTTGCCCGGTATCCCGTTGTACTCGAGGGTCTTCACCGACTTGTCCACGTAGCCGCTGGAGATATAGCCGATAGCCCCCTTGGTGGAAGCCACCTTCTGCCTGAGCACGCCGCTGCTGTTCGACTCGATGGCCCCGGAGACGATTTCCACCGGCTTGTCCTTGCTCGAGCCGAGGGCCTTCTCGTCGAACATCTCCCTGGTCCCGGAAGCGGAGTACCTCACGACCACGGTTATCTTCTCGTCCGACCCGCCGACCTGGTTCCAGTTGGTTATGCCGCCGGTGAATATTCCCTTTACCTGGTCCCCCGAGAGGTTGCCGACGGTGACGTCCGGGTTGACGATCAGCACTATCACGTCGAAGGCCACCTTGTGGTCCACCAGGCCGAGGTCTTTCTCCTCGTCCTTGAGCTCGCGTGATGAGTTGCCGATGCTGACGGTCCCCTCGCTGACCTGCGTTATTCCCACGCTGGAGCCGCCGCCCTGGACGTTCACGTTGGCGCCCGAGTTTTTCTCCATGAACCCGTCGGCCGCCTCCTGGGCGATGGGTTGCACGGTCGTGGACCCCGAACACGTTACGGTGCCCGAGACGCCGCCGCACCCGGCCATGGCCATCACCGCCACCACGACCACCGCGACGCATGCCGCCGAAACCCCGATCCTTCCACGTCTGTTCATCGATCCTCCTGTCTCACTGGCGGCCGCCCTCCGGCCGCACGTCCGCATCCGTCCTTCAGCACGATTAGAACAGGCGGGAGTAACATGCGGGTTACCGGCGGGTAAAAGTAATCTAACGTGAGGTTAAAGATGCCTTAAGGCCTTCGGGGGGCCGTCACCATCTCGAGGGGGGATAGAGCGCGAGGATGAGCACGACTACCCAGAACACGATCATCCCCACGGGCGCTAGAATCCGTTTGAACCCGGAGCTTCGAATCGCCCCGATGAGCAGGTACACCGACATCGCCAGCATCACGACGTCCAGGCCGACCAGCAACCAGCGCGTGCGCGGCCAGAGCGCGACCGTCGCGAAGAACGTGGCGAAAGCGATGAGGAAAAGCGACAGCCTCAGTATCATGAGCCTGGTGACCTCGCGGCCTACGGCCGGGTCGAGCCGCTTCGCGAGATCATACTCGTAGCCGGCCTCGCGCCTCCTGTAGACCGCGCTATAGGCGGTCCCGAGGTTGAGGTGCAGGCGGGCTTCGTTCGGGAAGTAGTACAGCATCCCGTGGAGCAGCGCGATCGCGTCTTCGGTCCTGCGCATCTTCAGCAGCGCGGCGGAGTGCGCCGCCGCCACGCCGGCGTTGTAAACACCGGCGGCCTCCGCGCGCTCGCAGAGCGCGACGGCTTCCCGGTGCCTGCGCGCCTTGACGAGATCGCGCGCGGCCATGTGTACGCTCTCGGGGTCGTCCGGAAGCTCGTCGATCTCGCTCGCGCCGTCGGTCTCCATGCGCCGCCTTCAATTCTTCGCCATGATGTTGCGCGGCGGCCCGGGGCGCCGGCCGCGCATTTGAAGGATAAGCCCGGTAGCTGGTCTAATCAAGGAAAGACGGAGCCGGCGACGACGGGACCGGGTGAATGACGGGCAAGGAAGAGGGCGGTGGGCGCGGCGCGGCGAAGAGGTCGCTCTTCAGGGGAGGCGTTCTCTCCGCTTTCGGGCAGAGGGATTACGCGGTCTACTGGTCCGGGGCGCTCATCTCCAACACCGGGTCCTGGGTGCAGACGGCGGCGCTCCTCTGGGTCATAAAGAACGTCTTCAAGTCGAACGCCTGGGTGGGAGCGGTCAACATGGCGAGCTTCCTCCCGGTGTTGATCCTGGTACCCCTGGCGGGCTCCCTGGCGGACCGCTACGACAGGCGCAGACTCATCCTTGCCGGGCAGTTCGTGATGATGGCCGGGGCGCTCGTCCTGGGCCTCACCGCCTCGCTCGAGGTCTTCTACCTCCCCGTCATCATGGTCACGGTGAGCGTCGTGGGCGTCGCTTTCGCTCTGACCTTCCCCGCCCAGCAATCATTCCTGCCCGACCTCGTGCCCGGGGATGACCTGCTGAACGCGGTCGCCCTCAGCTCCGCCCAGTGGAACCTCGCGCGGTTCATCGGGCCGCTCGTCGGCGCCGCCGTACTGGCCGTCTACTCGGCGGCCACAGCTTTTTACATCGACGCCGCGAGCTTCCTGTTCGTGATTGCGGCGCTGCTCGCGATAAAGCCCCGGGCCGCCTCCATGCCGGCCGCGGAGGGGAGCGTCGGGGACCATATAGTGGATGGTTGGAAGTACGCCTGGAGCCACAGGTGGATGGTCAACCTGCTGATCGCGCTCGGGGTGGTCTCCTTCTTCGGCTTCTCGTATATAGTGCTCATCCCCTCGCTGATCAAGGACGTCCTGGGCGGTGGCGGGGGCCGCTACGGCTTCCTGCTGGGGATGACCGGCCTCGGAGCCTTCCTCGGGGCACCCCTCGTCACCTACCTGAGCCGCCGCTTCAGGGAGCGAAACATCATCAAGGTCTCGATGCTGGGGCTGGGGTTTCTGCTTATCGCTTTCGCGGCCTCCCGCGCCTACTGGCTGTCCTGCCTGATATCGGTGGGCCTCGGCGGCTGCTTTCTCGTATCTAGCTCCGCCGCGAACTCGGTTCTCCAGCAGAACTCCGAGAGGCTGATGCGCGGCCGGATCGTGGGTCTCTACATAATGGTGTACGTGGGCGTCTCGGCGGTGGGCGGGCAGCTCATGGGATACATCTCCGACTGGCGCTCGACCCCGTTCGCCCTGGCGATCGGCGGGGCCGCCTGCGTACTGGTCGCGCTCGTCCTGGCGGCGTTTCCCGGGCTCATCCGTGGCGCGGTCTCCCCGAGACTCGACGAAGCGGGTAAACCGATTCTTACCTATCCCAGGTTCTAGCCAGGTCCTAGCCGGTTGCCGGGATTGGTCGATTGCCGGGGTTGGTAGACTGCCGGGGCGCGCCTCACACGCGCGCTGCGGGGCCGGCTGAGAGCCGGGGCTCAAGAACAGGGCAACCGGCCGATGCAATATTTACGCCTGTCCCCTGTTTTGCGCGACGCCAATCGGTTTGGCAGGGTCTATAATGAGATTTGTTGCAGCTTGAACGGACAATGTTCGGGTCCGGAGCCGGATCAGGGAGGTTACAGGTGAAGAGGCAATATCGATCGCCCG
>CAZAIS010000312.1:0-3820 GCA_964485255.1 uncultured Acidimicrobiales bacterium
ACGATGTACTCGGCCGGCGCGCCGTCAACGGCGCCGACCAGCAGCGGGGCGCCCGCCCCGGCGAGCGCCCAGCCGGGCCTTCCGCCAGGGTTTCTTCCCTGGCCCGACACCATGGCGATCAGCCGTTGGGCGCTCGAGCGCGCTGCCGCCGCGCCGCAAGCGCTCCTGCCACCCGCGTGCGCGGTAGACGGCGCCGACGTCAGCAGAACGGCGGCGAGAGCTATGGCGGCCGCAAGGGTTATGGCTCGTTTCCTGTGCATTCTCGAGTCTCCATTGATCATCAGGCGGTCTTCACGCCCGAAACCAGCATGGCAAGCAGCCGGAGCGCGACGTCTCCGGCGTCCGCGTGGCGGGCGAGCGACCTGGCGGCGGCCAGGGCTCGCTCCCCCGGCATCTCCCTCTTGAGGACTTCGATCGCGGCCATCTCTCCGGGGAGGTCCCAGAGATACTCCCTGAGTATCGTCTCCTCGCCCCTGCCCCGCATGTCGACGGTATAGTGAAGGATGAGCGACTCTACCTCATCGAAGCCGGCGGCCTCGAAAGCGCGACGGAGGACGACCCTGTCAATCCGGTACGACGCCCTTTCTCTTGTGAGGGTTCTCTCCATCCGGCCGAACTCCTCGTCGAGGTATCCCCCCCGGCCGAGTTCCACCCAGGATGTCTCTTTCGGCAGCGGCTCGAAGACGGAAAACCGGCCCCCCGGCACCAGCACCCGCTCGATCTCGGAGACCGCGGCGTCCAGGTCGTCCGCGTACACCAGCGCCGAGCGGCAGAGCGCCGCGTCGCAGCGTGAAGTCTCGATGGGCAGGGACTCCAGGGAGCCCCTCAATACGGTGATGTTGGACAGGCCCCGCCCCAGGGCCCTTTCCAGGAGGATATCCAGGCAGGCGCCGCTGGAGTCGACCGCCAGCACCTCTCCCGACGGCCCGACCTCTTTCGCGGCCCGCAGGGCGACCAGGCCGGTCCCCGCCCCGAGGTCCGCGACAACCTGCCCACGGGACAGCCTCGCCCGGTCGATCACCTGATAGGCTATGCGGTTCAGCCAGTCCGCTCCGGGCTCGCCGAGTTCCCGCTCCAGCGCGCAGAGCCAGTCCGCCCAGCCGCTCCTGTTCCCGCTTTCCTGCAAAGTGCTCCAGCCACTAGCTGACCAGGCTCGCCACCAGCATTCCGGAGGCGGTGCCCTGCTCGGTCCCGACCCCACGCCCGCCCGCGTCGCACCCGACGGCCCACAGGCCTTCCACGGGCATCTTCGGGTGCGGCTTCGACGAACCCACCTGGCCGGGTATCTGGGCGAGACCTATGCACTCGCCGGTTCCCTTGCGGGTGATGCGGTTCGTGTCCTTGTTGGTGATGCGGCTCTTCGCGACGAGGTGTTTCTCCGCCTCCGGGAAGAAGCTCAGGTACTTCCGCTCGGCGATGTCCAGCATGTTCTGGCTCCGCTCCTCCTGGTCGACCTCGTTCGATGTCGCGACGCCGATCATTATCAACTGGTGCCCCGGTGGCGCCAGGGTCGCATCCCACTCCGTGGGTATCGGTCCGAAGATGAACGGGTCCACGGGAAGCCCGCCGGGCCTGTCGCAGTATGCGAAGATCTCGTCAGGATCGACCTCGGGGATGGGGAAGAACGACGGGGCCTTCAGGTCCACGACCCTCCGCTCAAGGAACAGCTTGCTGGCAATCCAGGAGTACGACAGCTCGAGCCCGTCGACGTAATCGACGTACTCCGCGGGGAAGCTCTTCTCCCCGGCCAGCTTCACCGTCTGCTTGAGGCCGGCGTTCGAGACTACAACCTCTGCGGGGTAGTGCTCGCCGTCGGATCCCAGGACCCCGGTGACCCTTCCGCCTTCCACGGTTATCTCCTTCGCCGCCACGCCCAGCACGATCCGGCCTCCGTCGCGCTTGAGCGCGCGCACGAACGATCGCGGGACTCCTATGGCGCCTCCCTTGGGCACGCCCAGGGTACCGTGCCTGAAGATCCCCGAGACCGAGTAGATGAACTCCCCCGCCGAGGACTTGTCGTAGGGATCGACCAGCAGGAGCATCGACAGGCAGTTGAGGGCCCTGTGGACGCCGATGTCGTCGGTGAACAGGTGGAGGAAATCCCTGGTGGTCGTGTCGTCGTATTTCGCTATGATCCCGGGAAGGGCCTTCGCTACACCCGCGAGCTCGCGGAGCAACCCCGTGAACCCGAAGCTCTTCAGGGAGCGGCGTAGCGTGTTGAGCACGTCCACTTTCTGCTTGCCGGTAATGTTGGCCATCGCGACTTCCTTGAGAGCTGCCGGCGTAGTCGGCTTCTGGTGAAGGTAGAAGAAGCCCTTCTCGTTCATCCACATGGTCTCGCTCGGGTCTCGCATCAGCCAGGGCTGGTCGATCCCAAGCTCGCGGGCGACCTGGCCGTGGGGCCCCGACGGGCCCGTCGCGAACATGTGTATGCCCGTGTCCACCTTGAAGCCGTTCTCCTCGTAGGTGGAGCACTTTCCGCCGATGAACCGGTTCTGCTCGAGCAGTGTCACGTCGAATCCCCTGCTCGCCAGCAACGCCCCGCACGAGCTGCCACCGGGCCCGCTTCCTATCACAACGACCTTCTTCATAACTCTCCTCCCACTTAACTTTTGGGGGTCAGGTCTGATTTGTTAAGTCTTGAACGTCCGGGCGAAATCATGGCCTTTCGACTATAGAAAAATACCTGTTCCGAGAATAACCCTGTTAGACAACTGCCTCGGCTCTATTCATTCCAGGTGGTGGCACGTTCGCGTGTCATGCGTGACCGACCCCAAAGACTCAAGCGATGTTCTTCCAGCCGGGCATGGCCCTTTTTACGATTTCGGGCACCGCGGGGATATCGAAAGCGTGACGGAACGCGTACGGAAGCACGACTCTCTGGAACGCGTGCGGTGCCAGGCTTGTCATCTTCTTGGCCATGTAAGCCGCCGCGAAAGACGAAGTGGCCAGCTTGAACTCTTCGAGCGCCCTGGCCTTGTCGCTGACCGCGATCGCGGCGATCTTTCCCGACACCATGGCGCCCAGCATCCCGAAGAACATGTATGACTCCATGCAGCCGGAAATGGTTCCCGCCAGGATCTTGTCCCCCGAAAAGAGCCTCGGGTTGCGTATCGACGCGGCGGGCACGGGGAAGGTGAAATGCTCCCAGTTCTTGAACTCGATTCCCTCCGAGACGTACACCTGCTCCTCGAAAGCCTTGAGCGTATCCTTCCCGATCGGCCTCCGCTGGAAGACGTGAGCAAACTGTATTCCGTTGACGGACGCCGTATAGGCGTAATCGCGGGTGAACTCGCCGTGGTAGACGGTCACGTGGTTGCTCTCGGTATCCTCGATCATCTGGCGCCCCACGAAATGGAACGACGTCAGGTAGGGCACCCTGCAGGCGTCAAAGGCCTCGAAATAAAGGCCCGTCGCGATGATGGAGTCCGGGGGCAGCATCGCCACGTCATCGTTGGACATGACAGCGTGGTTGAACTCGAACTTCACGCCGGCGTCCACCGCTATCCCGTAGAGGTAACTGTCCAGGGACGTTGAACGCGGCCCTCTCTCGATCATGAAAGATGAAATCGCGTTCATGTCAACCGGGATCATCTCGCCGTAGGCGACGGTCCTGCCGACCTGGAAGGGTACGACCGCCGGAGCGGCGGCCCTCGGGCTGAAGTCGATGCCCGTGTACTCCCTGAGGCCCTCGAGCTGGATGGGAGTGCCCTCGGGCGACGGATGGTAAAGAGCCGTCCCGCCGACCCGCGCTTCCCTCTCCAGGACCAGCACATCCCTGCCCTCACGGGCCAGGTTGATAGCGGCCACTAACCCCGCC
>CAZAIS010000313.1:0-3804 GCA_964485255.1 uncultured Acidimicrobiales bacterium
TACTCCGTGGCCGCCGCAACCGCCTTCGCCGTGCTGTGCCTGGCGGGGTTCAGGGTCTCCGCTACACGCGCAGCCTTCATGGCGGCGATGTGCTTCGCGGGCGCGGCGACGGGCAGAAGGTACGATCCCCTCGTATCCGTTTCCGTCGCCGGAATCATTATCCTCTGCGTCAATCCCAGGGCGGCTTTCGATCCCGGCTTTCAGTACTCGTTCGCGGCAGTCCTGGGAATAGTGCTGCTGGCCGGGTGGGGGCGGTCCCGAGTAGGAAAGAACCGTTGGAGATCATCGATCGCGGTTTGCGCTGGTGCGCAACTGGGCACGCTGCCCCTCCTCCTCCTGGGAGCCGGGTTCGTTCCGATCTCCGCCATCGTGGCCAACCTGCTGGTCGTATGGCTAATCGGTCTTCTGATGATTTCGGGCCTGTCGGCCGCTCTTTTGAGCGGCATTTGCCTACCGGTCGCCAGAATCGTCGCGCTCTTGCCTGTAAACCTCTCACGGTACGTGTTGTCCGTCGCGTCCTGGTGCGCGAGAATACCGGGGGCCGGGCTGTCCGGCGGCCTTCTCTCGGTTTGCGCGCTTCTTCTCTACGTCGCTTCGCTGGTGATGCTCGCGAGGTCGGCGAGGGAGGCAACGATGATGCGGGCATTCATCGCGCTGGGGGTGTCGGTGCTCCTGGTAATATGCGGATGTTACCCGGTCATAGGAGTACGGAGTGAAACGTCGATGACCGTCCTCGACGTGGGACAGGGTGACGCCACGCTGCTGCGTGACGGTGGCGCGGTGGTCCTGGTGGACGGCGGCCCGGACCCCGAGCTCATACTCAGGAAGCTCAAGGCCCGCGGCGTGAACAAGATAGACTTGATGATAGCCACCCATCCCCACCTCGACCACGTGGCGGGGCTCGTGGAGGTCGTGAGGAGCATGCCGGTGGGCATGTTGCTGGAGCCGGGCGTCTCGCGATCGTCACCCGAGCCTTACCGGTGCCTCTTTGAAGAGGCGCACAAGCGAGGCATTCGAACGATGGTGGGGCGCGAGGGCCAGTTGATAACCCCCGCGCCGGGGATCGAGCTCGAGGTCCTGTACTCACCGGCATCACTGGACCGGATTCCCGAGAACCTGAACGACTGCTCGATCGTGTGCATGGCTTACATGGGCGGAAGCAGCATACTCCTGACTGGAGACCTCGAGGCCGAGGGGCAGGACCGCCTGCTCGAGGCGCACCCCTCGATCGCCTGCGACGTTATCAAGATACCCCACCAGGGGGCCGCCGACGCGGCGACCGACGAACTCATCGAGGCCGCCCGGCCCCGGCTCGCCGCGATATCGGTGGGAAGGAACAACATGTACGGGCACCCTTCGGCGAAATGCCTGGAGATGCTGCGTGGGCACGGGATAGCCGTCGCGCGCACCGACATGACAGGTGACGTGGTCATTTCGCTTGGCAATGGTAGAATCGGCCTTGAAACCGGAGGGCGGGGATGGCTAAAAAACGCGTTGAGGCAATAGGCGACCTGGAAAACGTCTACTACATCTACGGTGACGAAGAGCTCCTGGTGGAGCAGGCGCTTGCCAGGCTCAAGAGTCTCTTCGCGGCCGAGGCGGACGCCGACTTCAACATTGAGACCATCAGTGCCCCCGACGCGGGCGCGGGGCGCGTCATTGACTCCGCGGAGACGATGCCGCTCATGGCGGATCGGCGGCTGGTGATTGCCAGGGACGTCGACCGGTTGGGCAGGAAGGAACAGCAGGCGATCGCTGCCTACCTCGAGAGACCGAATCCGGCGACTACCATAGTTCTCGTTGCTTCCGTTCCCACGGCGGGAGGGCCCAGGGACTCCAACGCCTTGAAGAAGGTGGAGGCATCCCCGCTCTATAAGAAGGCCGTCGAGGTCGGAGGACAATCGCTGAAATTTACCCTGGGCGCAAGGGGCAGGCAGAAGAAGGTCGAGGACTGGGTCGGCGACGAGTTCAAGCGCAGGGGCAAGAGGCTTGAACCGCAGGCTCGTGATATGCTGATCAAGATGGTGGGACGCGAGCTACGAGACCTCGGCGACGCCGTCGAGCGCGTATGCCTCTATGCTGCGGATTCAAATACGATAAACGCCGGGGACGTCGCGAAAGTGGTCGTTCCGGCCGCCGAGCAGGGCGTGTTCGAGTTCGTGGACGCCGTCGCGGACAGGCGGCGGGACCTGTCGCTCTACCTGTTGAACCGCTTGGTGATGCAGGGGGAAAGCCCGCACAGAATATTCAGCCTTCTCCTGAGGCAGTTCAGGCTAATCGCGAGGTGCAAGTCACTTTCTCACGATCACGAATACGGGCAGATAGCCTCGATCCTGGGCATTCCGCCTTTCCTCGTCGGCAAGTGCCTGAAGCAGTCGGCGAAATTCTCCCCCGAGAGGCTGCGTTCCGCGTTCGGTGAATTCAGGAGGACTCAGTTGGAGATGCACTCCACCCGTTACCTCGGGGAGCGGGAATACCTGAGCGCGATGCTCGAAATGCTGATAGTGAGAATCATCGGGTAGGGAATCGGGGTTTTCAGCGCATCGCGGCAAGGCCCCTTGACATGCGGGACTTCCTGTTTGCCGCCTTGTTCTTGTGGATTACCCCTTTTGAAGCTGCCTTGTCGAGAGCCCGGGACGCTCGCTGGAAAGTCTCGGACGCCGACTCGACGTCACCCGAGGCGCGCGCCGCCTCGAATCTCTTGATGTCGGTCTTGAGGGCCGTTTTAACGGACTTGTTGCGCATACGCTGTTCCTCGGACTTGCGCACTCTCTTTATCTGGGACTTGATGTTCGGCATTTTCTTCCTCATGCTCGACCGTCGCACCCCGGAACCCCGGAAGTGCGCTCCCCCGCTCAGCATATCTCTGAGCCGGGGTACCGGGGAATTGTAGCACAGGCAAAAAACACTGTCGACAGAATGCGCCCGCCGGACCGACCGGGGCCGGCATGTCGCGGTCCTGTCCAGCGTCCGGGCGCAACTGTTATCATTACAGACCGGAGGTGATGGGGACTGGACCCGTCCAGAATTCGCAACTTCTGCATAATAGCTCATATAGATCACGGAAAGTCGACACTGGCTGACAGGTTTCTCGAACTAACTGGCGCCATCGAACCCGGGCACGAGCTTCCGCAGTTCCTGGACAGGATGGAGCTGGAGCGCGAGCGGGGGATAACCATAAAGGCGCAGGCGGTTCGGCTGTCCTACCTGAACGGCGCGGAGCCCTTCGAGCTGAACCTGATCGACACTCCGGGCCACGTCGATTTCAACTACGAGGTGTCGCGCACCCTCGCGGCATGCGAGGGGGCGATTCTGCTGGTGGACGCGGCCCAGGGAGTCGAGGCGCAAACGATCGGCAACCTGCACCTGGCGAGCGAAAGCGGGCTGGCGATCATACCGGTGGTGAACAAGATAGATCTCCCGTCGGCCGAGCCGGAGCGAATCAGGGACGAATTGACCGAGATACTCGGCGTGGACGCCGCGGACGTGTTGTTCTGCTCGGCGAAGACGGGGCAGGGCGTACCTGAGATTCTCGAGGCCGTGGTGAGGCTCATCCCGCCGCCGGTTCCAGGATGCGACAGCCGCCTACGGGCGCTCGTATTCGACTCGACCTACGACCAGTACCGGGGGGTCGTGACTTTCGTGCGCGTCGTCTCCGGCGAACTCCGGGCCGGCACCGAGATAAGCATGGTCGCCGCGGGCAGCAGGGCGTCCGCCGAATCCATCGGCTATCTCGCGCCCGAGCTGGTGCCCGCCGACAGACTCGGTGCCGGGGAAGTCGGTTTCGTAGCGACAGGGATCAAG